>NZ_JASJFF010000618.1:0-3789 GCF_030065435.1 Microcystis sp. M53603_WE2 | reverse complement strand
TCAAAAAAATAATATACTTTTTTGAAAATATATGTTATACTGAGAAAGTACGAAATTGATTCGGGCGTTTAGCTCAGTGGTAGAGCGCCTGCCTTACAAGCAGGATGCCGTAAGTTCGACCCTTACAACGCCCATTTTATTCGATCCTTGCCTAGTCAAGCTCTCACTCCTGATCGCCGGTTTAGATTAAAACTATTGAGGGGAATTGCTGCTGGAAGGCAAAATTGCGACTATTTGCTAGTAAGCTAGTCAGTAGGTACTAGGATTAATTCATCGCGGCACACTGGTTATATGGCCAATTGGAAATGTATTAAAAATTGTGGAGCTTGTTGTCAACTAAATCCCGATGAGCGTCCTGACTTAGAAGAATATCTGACTCCCGCACAATTAAGTCAATATCTCAGCATGGTGGGGGAAGAAGGTTGGTGTATAAACTTCGATCGCCAAACCCGTCTCTGTACCATTTATGACCAGAGACCAGAATTTTGTCGTGTTCAACCCGATATTTTTGCCAAAATGTATCAAATTGAACCGGGAGAATTTGAGCAATTTGCGATCGATTGCTGTCATCAACACATTGAGGATCTTTATGGGGAAGATAGCCTAGAAATGAATAGCTATCGTCAGCAAGTAGGCTAAGATTTACCCCTATCCCAGAAATAACTCAGATGGGGAAGAAAATAAGTGGTCTGGTTATTGTCCCGATCCTCTCCATCGCTAAACCAGTAAAATTACGGAATTGATTGTTTCCCTGTTGAGGATAAGTCTATAGGAAACTCAAAACCTCTAGGGGTGCAGAGTTTGAGTCCAGGACAGGGAAAAACTATCATGAAAAAACCAGAAAAACAGCGCCGCAGACGCGGGGTTATCCTCACCCCCACGGGACTAGAAAAATTACTTACTGCCAAACAAGAAGCGGAATATCGGGATAATCGCGGTCATCGCTTCACCCTAGAAGTCCTCAGCGAGAAAACTCTTTTAGGGGTAGATACTCTGATGAAGGTATTTGCTTGTGAATCGGGAGTGGATAAACAAACCCTGAAACATTGTTTTCAAGCTTTTAATTTAACTTTAGAAAATAGCGATTATTATCGTCCTAACCTACCAGAAACTAATAGTATTAATCCTCAACTATTGCCTGAGTTACCAGAGGGACAAGTCCCCCTCAATTCCCCCTTTTATATTCACAGAAACAATCTAGAACAGACTTGTTATCAAGAGATATTGCGCGGGGGTAGTCTTATCCGGATTAACGCGGCCAGAAAAATGGGAAAAACTTCCCTGATGACTAGAATTATTAATTATGCTCAACAACAGCAATACCATACACTTTATTTCAGTTTTCGGTTAGCAGAAAGCTCAATTTTTCAAGATTTAAATCACTGGCTGCGTTGGCTTTGTGTTAGTATTAGTCGTCAGTTAGATTTAGACAATCATCTCCCAGAGGATTGGGATGAATTCTTAGGGGGTAAAATTAACTGTAAAATCTATATAGAAAAGCATATTCTCTCCCATCTTGATCGCCCTTTAGTGCTTGCCTTTGATGATCTTGAATATCTTTTACCCTATCCAGAGCTAAGGGAAGAATTTTTTAGTATTCTGCACCTCTGGCACGAGGAAGGCAAAAACAAACCTCTCTGGCAAAAATTACGTTTAATTGTTGCCTATTCCCCTGCACAGGAGCTTGATAAAACCTCAGATATCTATCAATCTCCTTTTAGTCTTGGTTTACCGATCGAATTGCCTAATTTTACCAGCGCACAAGTACGAGAATTAAGTCAAAGACAGGGATTAGATCAGAATTTTGACTGCGAAAAATTACGGATATTTCTAGGGGGTAATCCCTATTTAATTCGTCTTGCTTGCTATCATCTTGCTCGGGGTAATTGTAGCCTAGAAAGCATTTTGGCTACTTCTATCGGCGAGGAAAATAATATTTTTGCAGGCCATCTTAAACGTTTACTTTGGCATCTGCAATACTTAAAGGGCAATTTAGCGGCTATCTTTGCTAAGGTGGTGATGGCGGAAAAAGACATAGAAATTGATTTAATGGCAGCTTTTCACCTAGAAAGTCTCGGACTAATTCACCGACAAGGTAAGTTTTGCCGAGTCAGTTGTCCTCTCTACCGTCAATATTTTGGCGAATATTTCCGGCAACGTTCTGTTTTTTTGCCTCGAAAAACTTCTATCCTCGCCAAAAAAATTACGCTTGCTCGCTTTGATACTTCCGAAAAAAGTCGCTATGCTATGTAATTTATAGTCCGTTAGGCGCTCGGCTAACACAGGCTAGGAGTGCTAAAGTTATCACCATAAACATCCTCAAGGAAAATCAACTCGGTGCGGACAATCCTGCTGCAATCTCTTCTTTGGCTTTCCGTGCTGCTGCGACTAGATTATTCTTCGTCTGTTTAAACGACTGATCCCATCGTTTTTCTTCTTCAATTTCTGCAATATAAGCTCGAACGTACTCTACTAACTGCTCTTGAAGCTCATCAGGCAGAGACTCAACCATCTTGATGATCGTGGTAATAGCAGGAGAGGGCATGGTATCTATCAGCGTAGTAGGTTTTCTCTATTCTACAACGTCCACCGCAAACCCAAAATGATATGATCTTTATTTCCTCTGTGTCTGGAGTGGTTTTTATTAATGAGCCTTGCTCAAAACCAAACAATTCATAATTGAAGAGCGAGGTATTTATGGGTAAAGAAGAAGAAATACTTAAACAATGGCGAGAACTGACACCGGAAAAGCAACAAAAAGTTTTACAATTTGTTCAAACACTGAAATCTAAGTCAGAAACAACAGCACCACTTAATTAGGAGTCTAACCCATGAGCGGCCCCACCATCGAAACCGATTTAGGAAAAATCCTAGACCAGATTAATCAGAATCTTAAAGAGACCAATCAGAAGCTAGACGCGCTCCAGAAAGATGTCACAGAGATCAGGATTGTTCAAGTCAGATTCGAGGCCGAAGTCAAGGGATATCTCAAGGCATTACAGGGAGAATTCAACACCTTACAAGGTGATCTAAAAGAGATTAAAGGTTCCCAGAAAGCCCAAATTTGGGCATTAATCACCATCTTGGCAACAGCAGTTATCGGAACTGTTATCCGCTTTGTCATCACTGTTCCCCCTGTTAGCAACCCCTAACTCCCACTGCCGGGGAACAGGCTTCTGGTTCCTGTTTGATATTCAGGTAGAATTAATGATAGAATTGGTGCGTTACGGCGGATTATTAATTTTGGTTTTTTGACGGGATTTGTAACCGTCTAAGGGAGCCTACACATCTTCTCTCAATGAGATCATCAATTTTTTTTAGGTACTTAATCAAATTTCTCCAGATGATTTATGAGTATCCTCTACTGTCTCAATCCCGAATGTTCCCATCCTCAAAATCCGACTCATTATAGCTATTGTCAAGGATGTGGCGGAAATTTAAGCCAAACTAGCCAATCATATTCTTTTCATAGCCGTTATCTCATTGTCGGAGTATTAGGCGAAGGCGCATTCGGTAGAACTTATCAAGCTAAGGACTTGAATTTTAATCGCAAACCCCGGGTTATTAAAAAATTTATTGCTCAAATGCAGGGAGCTGCTCTGGAGAAGTCTAAGGAGTTATTTCAAAGAGAAGCGGAAAAATTAGACGAAATGAACTACCCCGCCGCAAGCGGACGGGGTATCAGAATCAAAATAGACTCAATTGTAGATTTTGGTGTAGCTGCAGGTATTCTTTATCTTGTTCTTTTACATATCTCGCTATCATACCTTCATCCCCATGCTTTCCTAC
>NZ_JASJFF010000890.1:0-12230 GCF_030065435.1 Microcystis sp. M53603_WE2 | reverse complement strand
CTTCATATAATGGTTTGTCTTTAATCACCATGACATCAGGATAAGTATAAAAGCGATATCTTGGCATCCATAACCGTACATCACTCATAAAAGCCCAATAATCTTGATTGTTAATCTTAGTCGGAAAATTCCTACAGAAATTTAAAGCAATCAGATTATGATTAGTAGTTGCTCCTACCATTGGAGTAATTTCTCCATCTAGATATTCATTTTTGTATTCTGCTATTTCTTCTAGCTGACAATATTCTTCAGGCGTGTAATAGCGTTTTTCGATTTGAACTTGCATACTAACCTCCCTTATCTTGGTTAAATTGCCATTCAATAGCAACTTTAATATTAGCTTGTGCTGAACCTTTTGTCACCAAAGGAATCCCCGTTTCGCCCCCAACTTGTAACCCAAATTCTAAAGTAACCTTACTGGGTGGATTGGCTTGGGAAACTCCCTGTTTTATCGAAGTTAATAACAATTGTGCATATTCATTAACAATATTAGTAACTCCTGCTTGAAAATTTTTTGTTCTTTCTTCTATATCCTCGAAAAATCCTACTGCTTGCAATTGCTCCCTATCACCTTCTTCGTACTGCATATAAATTTTTGCGCCATCGGAGGCTTGTATTTCTGTGATTTTTATTGACATTTTATCCTCACCTTAATTTTTGCATAAATGTTAATCGTAACCGTTCAGGAGGTGGTTGTCAAGTAGCCATTAGTATTGATTCTATGGGAGGACTCTCCTGGGGTAGCATAAATGTAGAGGGAGAAGTATTACCTCTCCAGGCGCAAATCGCCGAGCGTCATCAATTCCCATATCAGGTTACAAGGTAGCAAGCCCTAGCTTGAAAAATTCGCTAAGATATATGGTTCTTCGTTACTTGGTATTTCAATGGGGTTGCATAGATCAACTAAATCCTTATCTGGCAAGAGATTTAATTAATTAGTTCGCTCTAGATCAGAAACAATTGACAAAAATCACCAAATGTTTTTCTCTATAAGGGTTTCATCTCTTATAATCCTGTCCGTTGCATAAGACAAACCAAAGAACCATTATTCTTCACTTAAATTAAAATCAATGCGTTGATAAATATCCAGCAATGACATTTGAAAATCCACAGAATGAAACCTTAAAGCATCTTTGTCTGATTCAGAGGCTTTAAACAACCACTCCCCATTATTTTGTTGATAAAACTGCTCAACATAATAACGGTATTGATCAATCAAAATATATTCTTTAAACTCAGGAATTGAGCGATAAAACTTAAACTTATCAGTACGGTCATAATCTCTAGTTGATTTCGATAAACCCTCGACAATGATTAACGCATTAGTTACAGTGTTTGTGCCTTTTCCTTCATATAATGGTTTGTCTTTAATCACCATGACATCAGGATAAGTATAAAAGCGATATCTTGGCATCCATAACCGTACATCACTCATAAAAGCCCAATAATCTTGATTGTTAATCTTAGTCGGAAAATTTTTATAAAAATTACCAGCAATCAGATTATGATTGATTGTTGCTCCCGTCATAGGAATAATATCTCCATCTAGATATTCATTTTTGTATTCTGCTGTTTCTTCTAGCTGACAGTATTCTTCAGGTGTGTAATAGCGTTTTTCGATTTGAACTTGCATACTAACCTCCCTTATCTTGGTTAAATTGCCATTCAATAGCAACTTTAATATTAGCTTGTGCTGAATCTTTTGTCAGCAAAGGAATCACCGTTTTACCCTCAACTTGTAACCCAAATTCTAAAGTAACTTTACTGGGTGGATTGGATCGGGAAATCATGATAAGCTCATCTAAAAATATAGCAAATTATACAGACATCTAAGACAAGTAATAGAGTGTAGGCAAGGGACATGAGCCTTTCTTGTCTGAATCTGGCTGCTAATCTAAGAATAAGCGGTTTAAATGCGTCTTAGCTTATTAGCATTTCTTGTCTAATTCCCTGTTTCCGCCGAAAAGCGATCACTAGTTGTCCAATTTAACTTGACTCGAGTGTATAACAGCCATTTCCCCACACAGATCCCTAGAGAGCGTTTCTCATAAAGATGAAGTATAAGCTAATTCGCTATCGACGATCGACTCCCACCTGAGCATTAAGATAACTGTTATCAGAACGTAGGTTGGGTTTCATGCTTCAACCCAACGCCAGATCATGTTGCGCTACCGCTAACCCATCCTACAAATAATTGTGCCTCCCTACTTATCAGTAATTATCGGAAAATAAATTCCCATACCTATTTTCTCGTGGCACAATAGAGACAAAGTATAAAAAACTTAACAATAAGGAGGGGTTCGATGGTTGCTACACCAGTCAAAACAAAACGTCTCACCGTGCAGGTGGCCGATCTCACCGCAGACACTACCGCTATTCGTTCCCTCGATTGGGATCGCGATCGCTTCGATATTGAATTCGGATTACAAAACGGTACGACTTATAACTCCTATCTGATTCGTGGGGAAAAAATCGCCCTTGTGGATACCTCTCACGAAAAATTCCGTCAACTATATTTTGATAGTCTCAACGGATTAATTAACCCCCAAGAAATCGATTATTTAATTATCAGTCATACCGAACCCGATCACAGTGGGTTAGTCAGAGATATGCTACAACTCGCTCCCAATATTACCGTCGTTGGGTCGAAAGTAGCAATTCAGTTTTTAGAGAATTTAGTTCATCATCCCTTTCAACGTCAACTGGTCAAAAATGGCGATCAGTTAGACCTAGGCAATGGTCACATTCTCGAATTTGTTAACGCTCCTAATTTACACTGGCCCGATACTATTTTTACCTACGATCACGGTTCGGGAATTTTATTTACCTGTGATGCCTTCGGAATGCACTACTGTTCCGATGATCTCTACGATGAGCAATTAAGTGCTATTGAACCGGATTATCGCTTCTATTATGAATGTTTAATGGCTCCTAATGCTCGTTCGGTACTAGCGGCGATGAAACGGATGGAACCCCTAGGTAATATTAATCTCGTGGCTAATGGTCATGGACCGTTATTAAAACATAATGTTACTGAATTATTGACCCGTTATCGTGATTGGAGTCAGGCACAAACTAAGGCAGAAAAAACCGTCGCTGTCTTCTATATTTCCGACTATGGTTATAGCGATCGCCTCTGTCAATCGATTGCCAAAGGTATTACTAAAACTGGTTTGGCTGTAGAAACTTTAGACCTGAAATCCGCCGATCCCCAAGAGGTAAAAGAATTAGCTTCTTCTGCGGTGGGAATCGTCATCGGTACTCCCCCCGTTTCTGGTATTAATGCCCAAGAAATTACGGGTAATTTAGGCACAATTCTCGCCTCGGTTAACCCCAAACAATACCTCGGAATGTTTGAATCTCAAGGGGGTGATGATGAATCAATTTTACCTCTATTTAATAAGTTTCGTGAAGTTGGTTTAACCAAAGCTTTTGATCCCATTCGTAGCGCAGAAACTCCTAACGAGAGTCTCTATCAACGCTGTGAAGAAGCGGGGACAGACATGGGACAACTATTAACACAAGAGGTAAAAGTTAAACAAAGAAAATCCCTCGATACTGACCTTGATAAAGCCATCGGACGGATTAGCGGAGGTTTATATATTATTACCACCAAGAAAGGAGACAGAAGCGGTGCAATGGTCGCTTCTTGGGTGACGCAAGCAAGTTTTGATCCTCCCGGTTTTACCGTTGCTGTGGCCAAAGATCGGGCGATCGAGTCTTTAATGCAAGTGGGGGATCAATTCATTTTAAATATTCTGGAAGAAGGCAATTATCAAACCCTGATGAAACACTTTTTAAAACGTTTCGGACCTGGGGAAGATCGTTTTGCAGGAGTCGATACTCACACCGCTAATAATGGTTCCCCAATTTTAGCCGATGCTCTCGCTTATTTAGAATGTGAGGTCGCTAGTCGCATGGAATGTGCTGACCACTGGATTGTTTACAATAAAGTCACCGATGGTCGCGTTTCTAAACCTGATAGTTTAACAGCTGTTCACCATCGCAAAGTCGGTAATTATTATTAGGATTTTTGCTTGATTTGACTGGTTGAGAAAATACAGATCAAGATGCTTGCTCTCAGCTTTTGAGATGGTTTAACCTCTCAACCAGTTAGTCATACTAAATCCGTTAAGTATAGGCTACATATCAGGATAGGCAATAGGCAATAGGCAAAAGGAGCAATAGATAATCATTTTTTAATAACCAGATTTAGTATCACATCTGATCACTGATTACTTACCCACTGATAACTGATAACTGAGACTAAATCCGTTGATTATAGGCTACATATCAGGATAGCCGAACGGGAAAATGGGAATAGATAATCAGTCTTTAATAACCGAATTTAGTACCAGACGCTTCATGAACTGGAAGTAAAAAAATTGTAGGGTTAATTCATGAATTAACCCTACACATCGTTTCCATTCAGGCGCTTCACAAATTGGAAGCAAGTTTCAAACATTGTTGGATTTGCTAATCGTGCCTAAGTTTCCATTCAGACGCTTCAGGAATTGGGTAGAGTCATAAACTCTAGTTAACAAAAGTCCAGCGTCCTTCCACCTGACCGTCAAGGAGTTGATGAGTACTTAAATATTCTTCAAGAACACCTTGGCTTGAAGTAGTAACAACTTTAGCGTTAGCTATTTCTTCAGGCGTGAGATTCAAACTCTTCAGCGAATTTTGATAATGATAATCTTGCACGCAGATTACATATAAACGATCAGCCTCTACAGGTTGTTCATTAATACTGAAAGATTCAATTGCTTTCTTAGTATTGTTATAAACTACTCGAACACCTTTGCTGATTTGATAACATTGACTTTCCCCAGGCTTTCTGTTTTCTGGGCGCAGAAAATGGGTAAATACCTTTGTCAGTTGCGCTCCAGTAACTTTAATTTTATAAAGAGAACCATCATACGGATAAACCTTCTTAAGATCTTCAAGAGTGACCACAGGCCCTAATTCTTTACCTCGTATGGAACCACTACCGACAAGCACGACATCAATCGTATCTATTTCTAAGAAGATATCAGCGATTAAATTACCTAACTCAGTTTCTTGTTCGCGCACGGGATGAGTCAATTGACGATTTAAACGGCTAACAATACGATTGTACTTGCGATCTACTTGTTCTTTGTAGGTATTGATAAAATTTTGCAAATCTACGTCAGGACTAGCTACCTGATCATTAATAGGAATAAGTTCCCATTTCCATTCGACAATGCTGTTCGTATCGTCGTCTACTGTAATATCGAAACGTCCGATCTGATCAGTCCCAACGGCGGCCTGGGTGATTAAAATGTTGTTTACTTGGGCAGGCTGTTCTAAAAGTGTATGAGAATGTCCACCAATGATCATGTCCACCCCCCACTCAGGGTCTAACATAGCCGCTAACTTTTGATCCTCTTCAAAACCAATGTGAGTTAGGAGAATTGTCAAATCAATATCTTCATTTTTGTAGGTATTACAGATCTTACCAACTTCAGCCGCTGCATCTTCTAGTCCAACAAATGTACCAATGCTTTTGTCCAGCTTTAAGGCACTAAGAACCTCTTCGGTGACAATACCAATGAACATAACATCAAATCCATCTACATTGAGGATGATATAGGGGTTCATCAACCTTTTACCGTACTTTTTAATGTACAAGTTGGCATTAACAATAGGAAAGTTTGCCATTTTTTCTAAGAAGAGCAAATGAGGAAAGCCATAGTCTAATTCGTGGTTTCCTAAAGTCACTACATTAGGTGCTAGGTAATTCATGATTTCCATGGTTGATAAGCCTTTAAATTCGGTATCAATCATCGAACCTTGAAGCATATCACCTGAAATAACATAAAGTGTATTTTTTTCCGTTTGACGCACTTGATTGATATAACCAGAAAGCAATGATAACCCGCCGATCAAACCACCTTGTCCAGTTTTAGCCTCCGCTAAAAAGTCGCCGTGCATATCATTGGAATGTAAAATCGTAAACTTTTTGAGTTTTGTTGTAGTTTCAACCATGAGTCTCTCCAGTAGTTTGAGTTGATTAAATGAAAGAGATAGTTTGATTTGGGTACTGCGAACGGTTTAAAGCTTGGCTTTCTGAATACCGTCAGAAGCTTGGTCTGTGATTTCTTCTAGCCGATCCAGAAAAAGTTCAGCTTTTAGCAGTTTAGGCTCTTCGGTTTGTGTTATGCAATGGAGGGGGGTTATAAAGGATAAAACCCTTACACAGAAAGACATTGCTTCGATTTATGCCCCCTGATCGAATCATGCCAAGTAACGAAGAGCCACAGCCCATAATATAGCATGACTTGCGCCAATGTAAAAACAGGGTGAGAGCATCACTGAGGAGTTCGGGATAGTGACAGTATTCACACTGGAACCTAGCGCGTTGTCGAACAATATGGTGGAGCGATTTAGGAATGACCATTTACTCTGGCGGCAATGACAGCGTTGATGTAGCTGAAAATTTGGTCGAGTTCGCCAATCGCTTCTAGCTCAAGGACTTCCTCCGGGGTGAGATCATCAGCTTTTTTCTTGTCAAGAAGCGTCTGCATCCGATCGCCCAGTTCATCTGTAAATTTGAATAGGGTGAGATTATTAATCTGTTGTACCCGCAATCCTTTGGGAATCAGGCTAGAGGGTTTGACAAGAACGCTCATGGTTGTGGCTGAACGTAAAGATTTTTCGATCCTAACAAATAGTTCCCGTGAAATAAATGAAAGTATTGCCCTGACACCATTCTACACCCCATTTTCTGAGGGGGGGTTAAATTATCTCCGACAAATAAAAATTATTCTCAATAAGTCAGATTATCAAGCCCCGAACTCCAGAAGTAGAAGGGCATCCGAGGGGGTCAACGAGAGAATACTGATAACTGATAACTGATAACTGTTCCTATGGACTAATACCCGCAGATTTAAGGGCTTTTTCCATTAAAATTACATGGGTACTGCTTTCCTGTCCCTCATTGTCAGCACGACGCTGAATATAACTGCCATCGGATTGTAATTCCCATGCTTGTCGGTTATCTGACAACATAATGCCGAGAATTTCTTCCAGTTCCTTGGCGATCGCTGGTTCATCGATGGGTGTCACTGCTTCCACGCGACGAGTCAGGTTCCGCGTCATCCAATCGGCGCTACCAATATACACCTCCTCCTGACCATCATTGTAAAAGTAAAAAATGCGGGAATGTTCCAAAAAGCGGCCGATAATGCTAATTACTCGGATATTTTCGCTTATTTCTGGCAATCCGGGCCGTAAACAACAGATGCCGCGAATAATCAAGTCAATCTGCACACCGGCACGAGAAGCAGCGTATAAAGCTTCTATAATCGGTTGATCGACAAGAGAGTTCATTTTTGCGACAATGCGACCCGTACCGCCATTTTTACAGTTTTTGGCCTCGCGATCGATCATTGCTAACATCCGTTTTCGCAAACTCACCGGAGCAATTAAAAGTTTGCGATAGGATTGCTGACGGGAGTATCCGGTCAGAAAGTTAAATAAATCGGTGATATCTGCCCCCAAATCCTCACGACAGCTAAGTAAACCCAAATCAGTGTATAATTTAGCCGTTTTTGGGTTATAATTGCCCGTGCCAATATGGAAATAACGACGGATTTTATCCCCTTCCTTTCTGACCACGAGAACCACTTTCGTATGGGTTTTTAGACCAACTAAGCCATAAACAACGTGAACTCCGGCTTGTTCGAGCTTTTTCGCCCAAGTAATGTTATTTTCCTCATCAAAGCGTGCTTTTAGTTCCACTAACGCCGCTACCTGTTTACCATTTTCCGCCGCTGCAATCAGGGAATTGACAATCGGGGAATCTCCGGAAGTACGATACAAAGTCATTTTAATCGCTAAAACATGGGCATCATGGGCAGCCTGGGCGATAAACTGTTGTACTGAGGCACTAAAGGAATGGTAAGGGTGATGAACGAGAATATCGTTATTGCGAATTAAAGTAAAAATATCTTCGCCATCCTGTTCTAGGATACCGTCTTCGTTACCGTCAACTATTTCTCGCAATCCCTGTAAAACTGGTGGGGTGACAGGATTCCAAGGGGGATCTTTCAGTTCGGGACAGGGTAAGGACAGAAAATAAAATAAATCTTTGTGTCCCAGCAGTCCATCCACATCGTAAACATCGATCTCCTCAAGTCCCAGATCGCGCATGATCCGGTCTTTAATATTGCTAGGGGTAGAACTGTGAATTTCCAGACGTACTGCCGATTTACCGATGCGGCGCTTGCGTACTTCTTCCTCGATCGCTAATAATAAATCATCGGCCTCATCTTCTTCGACGGAGATATCGGCATTGCGCGTCACCCGAAAAGGATAACATTCTTGGATGATCATGCCGGGGAAAAGTGCCTCTAAATTGTGCATTACCACCTGTTCCAGAGGCACTCCCGTCCAAATCGAAGCTTTTCCATCTTGGTGGCGTAATTCTTTGGATAATGCCAGAAAACGGGGGAAAACCTGCGGCACTTTCACCCTGGCAAATAGTTCTTTATCGGTGTCGGGATCGCGAACGACTACGGCTAAATTGAGACTAAGATTAGAAATATAGGGAAAAGGATGACTAGGATCCACCGCTAGGGGAGTTAAAACGGGGAAAATATTTTGTTCAAAGTAATCGTGGAGATAATTGCGCTGTTCTTGATGTAAATCTACATAGTTAATCAGATGAATTCCCTGTTCCACTAAGAGGTTTTTTAGGGTGTGTTCAAAAAGACGATCCTGCTGTTGTACAAGGGGACGCAGACGTTTACTGATCTCGGTTAGCTGTTCTGAGGCAGTCCGGCCATCGGCACTTAAAACGGCTACATTTGCCTCTACCTGTTGTTTAAGCACTGCCACCCGTACCATAAAAAATTCGTCGAGATTGGCACAAAAAATGGCGGTAAATTTTAATCTTTCTAGTAGGGGAGTCCGAGGATCAAGTGCCTCATAAAGCACGCGACGATTAAATTCTAACCAGCTTAATTCTCGGTTAAAGTAATATTGCGAATCTTTAAGATCGATTTCAGAAGTTACGGTAGAAGCTTTAGCCATAGAGTCTAATACCTAAATAATAGATTAAACAGTTAGTAAGAAGCCACTCAAGTCTAAATTTGACTATTTTTGGCGTTTTTTTAGGCTACATTGCCCCAGATTAACCAAAGTTACCCCGATTATCTTGGATGCTAGTCCTACTGATTCTAGCCTGACTGGGGAAAAAATCAATTTATTAACAGGTTAAGAAATCAGTCCCGACAGATCAAGGTTAAATTAATCTTTCAGTGAAATTAGAGTGCCAGGAAGAACAATAGGCATAATTTGCTGAGAATATTGTCTTTAAAGCCCAGCTTTGATTATAACACAAAGTCGAGCCGATCTGACTTGTTAAATATAAGTACCTGGTTATAATTAAATTAAAAATGGATTTTAGGTTCGATCCCCCCTGCCCCCCTTGATAAGGGGGGTGCCGATAGGCGGGGGGATCTGACAACTTTTAACGCCCACCTACTTATCATCTCCAAGTTCAGGCAATAATCCGAATCAGAATATTTGATAAGGATGATGATTAGATTGCCAATTAATCATTAGTGTATATATTTGTGTTTGATAAAAATAAGATAACTCATAAGCTAATCTTAACTCTCTTTCCAAGTCTTCTTTTTTAACATCATTAGCATTCCATGTACCTAAAACCTTCCAGAGTGCGATCGCTAAAATACTGATAAAATCGTGTCCACAACATAGCTGCCACGGATCGTGATTTTCATCGCTAATTACCGATAAATCCTGTTTAATTTGCTGTTCGTCTAAGGACAGTTTCTGAGAATGATTTTTGATACTTCTAATTAATTTGTCAATATCTATTGACAGATTCAGATTCTTTTTGTCAATAAACTTACTAAAATTTAATCCTTCAAACTTTAAATTCAACTCATTTCTAAGAGATAGCAATCTTAATTTACCAATTTCCTGACCTAACTTTAGTAAAGTTTCTCTAATATCTTTGGAAAAAGCTGCAATTTTTTCTTCACTTCCTCGTTCTTTTAATAATTTATCGAAAGCAGCAGATTTAATTAACATCATTTCCAAATCATGTTCATCGGTTAAAAAGAGATGATTACTGTCGGGAATTTGCTGTTCTATTCTCGAAAAATCCGCATCTATAACAGCAACAACTCGGCAAAAATTTTCTTTTTCTAAGATGGATAATGCTTTGATAGCATTATTTTTATTAGAGGCAATTGTGATCCTAACCTCTTGCTTGTTTACTAATCGCTCATAAATAAGTTTATCGCTATGACCTTCAACAATTAAAAAAACTCCCTCATGATCGCTGCGTAGTAAACGAATGCTATTAGCAATTCTGTCAGGTGTTATCTGTTCTCTCATCTTTGCTTTTTTGCTTTGGTTTCTCTAATTCAACTGTCAAATCCCAACGATCATTAATAATATCAGGAGAATGGGTAGCCATCAAAATATCTAACCCGGAAAGTTTCGTGATTTCCTGTAAGTCTTTTAAAAATTCCTGCTGCCATGAAATATGAAGTGACATTTCTGGTTTATCAATTAAGATCAAAGTATTAGGTTTAACTTTAAATAACAATTCATATAAAATTACTAATTCGTGCTGTTCCCCAGAAGATAAATCTGTTGGCGATAAAACCTCCCCTTCCTGGGTAGTGAAGATAAACCCTTTGCTTTGATCAATAGTAACACTTTTGAAAGAATATTTTTTATTAATTATATTTTTAAATAGCTCTACTTTAGGATAAATGTCATTGAATACATTGAGCTTTTTATATACATCCTCAATATAAACCGATAATAACTTTCTGGTGCTATCATCAATACTATCTTTAACTTGGAAGTTAGAATCTTCATCTTTTTTCAATAGTCCTGCACTAATTAATTGATTTCTTTCGCTTTCAAGTTGATCAATTTTTTCCCTTAGTTCATCATCGGTCAATGATGCCTTTTTTTGTACAACTCTCGCTGGAAAGGTTCGGTCTAAAGTTTGAGATAGTTGTCCATACTCTGCTAATTTAGTTTGAATATTTTCTGCTAAATCTTCAGAATAGCTGGCCACAGAGTACAATGTCATCGGCATCCTTATAGTTCTGCCATTTTTGGCACTATTGGAAATATCTAATAGACGTTGTGATTCAATAAAACGAACATTAATAGAGTCTATAATTTTCTTTAACCAATCAGGATATTCTTTCTGGAATTGCTTGGGTAAATATTCTCCAAATCGTTCATAAATATCTTCTAAATCCATAATTTCTTTTGTGGGGGTATAGAGCCATTTTTCTGATCCAACTCTATCTAAATCGGGTATGAAATCATCTATCATGCTGAGAGGGAAAGAAATTGTTTTCCCGTCTAGTAAATTAGGAGAAAAAGTCAGTTTTTCTTTTTGATCGGAGGAAGTAAAATTAAAATTAATCTTTGGTCTTACATTACTTTTTTTATTCTTACTGGTGGAAGCTTTGACAACATCCACAAAGCTTTTATCGTCAAAAATTATAGTAAATTTTTGAAAAGGAATAGCTCTTATATCTGAATACTTTAAGTTAAAAAAGCCATTGACCAATCGCAGTATTGAGGTTTTCCCAAAGCCATTTTTACCATGAATAATAGTTATTCTTTCCTCCATATTGAGATTAATTGTATGGTCAAATATGCCAAAAAGATGCTTAACTGTAATTTGTTTAATTCTCATAATTTCCCGGGAGCAAGCGATTAAACTTAGACGCACTCTACTACTCATAACTTGAGAGGATCGAGGCGTTGAAGCTAGAAATTTTGGCAGACGTTTTCAAAAAACGCCTATAGACACTGTATTATACCAAATCCCTTTTAAATAGTATGATTAACTCCCGATCGAACTTTAACAGCCCACTTCCCATTCTCCTAGCCGCTACTTAGGGTTTGCGGCAAAAAGCTTTTCGGTGGTGGCAGGGTGTGGGGTGTGGGGTGTGGGGTGTGGGGTTTTATCGATTTTCAGGTGGTCAACTACCTAATTTTCAGGGAAAAAGTCCAGGAATTTTCCCCCCGATCCCCGCAATGGCTGGCACTTTTTGAGGGGAAAAAAGTCCAAAAGTCTTATCCAACAATGTTTTTAGATTTATTCATCAGACCCTAATTATTTTAAGAGTCACTGATAATTGCTGATTGTCGGTATTTCTGCAAAGGTGAGATGCACCCCGTTTAACCACACATCACAT
>NZ_JASJFF010000711.1:0-1886 GCF_030065435.1 Microcystis sp. M53603_WE2 | reverse complement strand
TTAACAATTTGTAATATTCCTTGTTGACACCCTTACTGACAAAGAAAAAACTGAAATCAAGTCAGGATAAGGGTTGGAGTGCTTACTGCAAAAATTGTTAAGAAAGATCCCTATAAGGGATAGCTTATTAAGGGGGGATCGGCACCCCCCTTATCAAGGGGGGCAGGGGGGATCGAACCTAAAATCCATTTTTAATTTAATTATAACCAACCACTTATAATAACTTTTTGGCAAAATCGATCGCTTCCTGAAAAACTGTAACTTGGCCCTCAATTTGGGCAATTTGTACCTCGGTTAATAACTTACCGATAACCGGACTGGGTTTCAGCTGTAAATGGTTAATTAAATCATCGCCCCTTAATAAAGGTCGGGGATGGGCGATAATATTATCGGGATCGAGATAGGAAGTCAACAGAGAAGCGACGATATTTTTGTTAATCCCCATTGATAAAGCAAAAAGGGCAAAGACAGGAAATACTTTTCCCGTATTTAGATAAATAAAATACTGTTCCCGCAGACTTAAATTATCTGCTTCTTTGAGGGGAGGTAAAGACTTAATTACCGTCATTACCGTGCGAATTTCCCCACGGGAATACTTGAGATCGATTAACTCTTTTTCCGCTTCTGCCAAAATATCCGATACCAATAGGGCCAATTTTGTCAACTGTAACTGAGAAGGGGAAAAGATAAATTTTTCCGGTAACAAAGATTCTAAAAATCCCGCTGCCGCTTCCACCCCCATAACTCGCTCCATTTTTGCGGGGGTAATCCGACGCAACCAGAGAGATAATAAGCCATCTTCCCAAGCACTTTTTAGCCATTTATTGCCACGGGAATTGAGCAAAAGGTAATTCAACTCGGATTGTACCCTTTCGGCGGCTACACGGTGCAATAAAGGGGCAAGAGAACGAATAGTTGCACGGGTATGGGGTTCGATCTCAAAGTCCAATTGAGCCGCTTGTCGATAGGCCCTTAATAATCTTAGGGGATCATCCTGGAGATTTTCGCGGGAAATCATCCGCAGGGATTGGCAGCCTAAATCTTTTAATCCCCCTAAAGGATCGAAAATTTCTTGGGTGTGGAGATTATAAGCGAGAGCATTAACGGTGAAATCCCGTCTTTTTAGGTCTATTTCTAGAGATTCTCCCTCCTGTTGTGCGAAATCAAGAGTACCCTGGGGAAAAACGACGCGAGCAATTTGACGAACGGCATCTAAAACCACAAAACCGGCTTTATACTGATGGGCAATAGTTTGGGCAATTTCGATCGCTTTTTCGGGAACCACAAAATCTAGGTCAATATAGTCTTTCTGACGGTTTAATAAAGCGTCTCGCACAGCACCACCGACTAAATAAGCATTTTCTGGCAATTCTTGCCGATTAATCGCAAAAACTTCTTTAACTAAACTATCTAGGTTTTTTTGACAAGACATCGAGAAGAGCAATTTACAAAAATATAATTTTTACCGGCCCTATTTGGGGAGAGACTGAGCTAGATTAACGGAAAAGACCTATAGAGTTAAACCTATGTGTATTTGTATTAACTGCTATTTTGTTGATCGCTGTCTCACCTATCATGCCGTAGAAACACAACATCAGGAACGTCATCTCACCGAGACACCGGACTTTGAAGCGAAGAACCCTTCTATTAACGTTAACATTCGCACCAAAGAAGATTATATCGAAATGGAGTGGGATGTGGTGGGTTGTGAAAGCTTTTTACGCGAAACCGGTAAATGGTCTAGTTTGCGGCCGGGTGAACCAATTCCCACCTAAAACACCTGAACTACCCATACATATCTACTACAAGAGCCGAAAGTTAATCCACAAATATGTCTTGGACAGCCAACGATTCGAGGAATGCGTAATTTAAGAGCGAGGTAAGTA
>NZ_JASJFF010000350.1:0-1963 GCF_030065435.1 Microcystis sp. M53603_WE2 | reverse complement strand
TTGACTAATTTAAGTTGGTCCCTAACTGGCGATCGCCTAAGCCAGGAGCTGCAGATTGAGCGGGTAAAATTAATTAATGATTTTGCGGCGATCGGTTATGGGGTGTTAGGATTAGCCCCAGAGGAGCTGCACAATCTACAGGCGGCCCCGGCAGTACCAGAGGCCCCGATTGCGGTTATTGGTGCAGGAACGGGGTTAGGAGAGGGTTTTTTGATTCCTGTGTCGAAGGGTAAATATCAGGTGTTTGCTAGTGAGGGTTCCCACGCCGATTTTGCCCCTCGATCGAGTTTAGAATATCAACTATTAAATTATCTCTTGGAACTCTATAATATCGAGCGCATTTCGGTGGAGCGAGTGGTTTCCGGCCCTGGAATCACTTCTATCTATCGATTTCTCCACGATAGTAACTATAGTCAGTCATCACCGGCCATGGCGGAAATTTACCGCACTTGGTTGGAAGAAACGGATAAACCGCCAAAAAACGTCGATTTAGCGGCTAAAATTGCTAGTTTTGCCCAAGATAACTCGGATTATCTCTGTTATCAAACCATGAAAATCTTTGTCGAGGCCTACGGTGCGGAAGCGGGCAATTTAGCCCTCAAGTTGCTTCCCTACGGAGGATTATACATAGCGGGAGGGATTGCTGCCAAAAATCTTCCTCTAATGACCGAGGGTAGCTTTATGAAGGCTTTTCGCGCTAAAGGTCGGATGACGGAGCTATTAAGCAATATTCCCGTTCATATCGTCCTTAATGCCCAAGTGGGACTAATGGGGGCGGTTTACTGTGCTAGTCAGCTATGAGGGATGGTTTACTGGAGATGGCTAGGGATTATTTTCAGAATAGGATCGCCCCGCAAGCGGCCCGGATCGATCGCGACCCGATCGCCCTACAATCAGCTTTACAGGGTATGGGCGAGCGCTGTTTGTTAGCTTTGCGTGTTCCCAAAGAATGGGGGGGGGCGGGATGGGAGGAACGCACCTATCAACAATTCCAAATCCTCGGCGCTCGTTATTCCGGCGCTTTAACTTTTCTGCAAACCCAACACCAAAGCGCCGCTAATCAATTAGCCACCAGCAGTAACCAAGACCTGAAAAAGCTTTATCTCCCCAAAATGGCCCGGGGCGAAAAGCTAGTGGGGGTGGGGTTTTCGCAACTACGTCGTCCGGGGGAACCGATGATGAAAGCGTTTCCCGTGGCCGGCGGCTATCAACTCTGTGGACAGGTCCCCTGGGTGACGGGATGGGGCTTTTTTGAAGATTTTATCATCGGGGCGACCCTCCCAGACGGGCGATCGCTGTACGGTCTTTTACCGCTGCAGGCTCTCCCCGGTCTGCAATGCAGTCCCCCCATGACATTATTATCGATGAGTGGGACTAATACGGTGAGCATTACCATACAAGACTACTTTTTGTCAAGGGATTTTATTGTTAGTTTACAACCGGCGGCGGCGATCGAGGCCAGCGATCAAAAAAATGTTCTCCATCATGGTTTTCATGCCCTTGGCTGTGCTTGGGCGGGCTTAGATGTTATTTTTGCGGTTTATCGACAAAAAGGGCTAGAAAGCCTAAAAAATGCCCATCAACAGCTAGAAAAAGCCCTACTGTCCTGTCAAGAAAAAATGTTAAATTCCCACCAGGCCAGTTTTGCCGAGAAATTGCACTGGCGCGGTCGGGCGATTAATTTGGCTCTACAATGCGCTCAAGGGGCAGTGATTGCCTCCGGTGGGGCGGCGAATATTATTGATCATCCGGCGGGGCGAGTCTATCGGGAAGCTTTACAGTTTAGCGTTTCTGGACAAACCAGCGCGGTGATGGAAAATAGCCCAGCAATTCCAAATTCAGAATGTAGCAAGGAATACAGAATACAAAACGCTTTTGCCCTGTAGCTCCCCATCCAAAATCAAGAAGAATTAACGCGAGTAACAGGGATGGCCTCATCGAGCATAAAGTCTAAAAGGTGGTG
>NZ_JASJFF010000785.1:0-2713 GCF_030065435.1 Microcystis sp. M53603_WE2 | reverse complement strand
GACAACTTTAGCCTTAATTTCATCGCGAACTCGGCGAAAAGTTTCGATGGGTTGACCATCGGGATCATCAATTAACCAATCCTCGAAAATTTCCTGTAAAACCCATCCTTCCGGCAGATTGACACCGCAACCACATAGGGAGATAACGGCATCGTAATCTTCAGGATTAAAATCCCTAATTGATTTGGAAGTTTGGTCAGTAATATCGATGCCAATTTCCTGCATAACTTCGATTGCTCCGGGGTGAACTTTGGCCGCTTCTAATCCAGAACTTGTGACAGCAATTTTACCCGCACCTAAAGTTTTAGCGAAACCTTCGGCGATTTGGGAACGACAGGAATTTTTTCTACAGGCAAACATGACTTTTTTCATGATTTTAACTCCTAGAAATTGATTTAATTAATAGCTTTATGGGCAATTGTGGCTATTTCTTGGGCGGCTTTTTCCTTCCTTTCACTATAGCGATCGGTCAGATAATCTACCTGATCCCGCAGGAGAATGGTAAACTTATAAAGTTCCTCCATCACATCAATAACCCGATCTCGATAGGGGGAATCTTTCATCGTGCCATCCTCGTGAAACTCCTGATAAGCTTTAGCCACAGAAGATTGATTAGGAATAGTAAACATTCGCATCCAACGACCAAGAATTCGCAGAGTATTAACCGCGTTAAAAGATTGGGAACCTCCGCTTACTTGCATGACTGCTAAAGTGCGGCCTTGAGTGGGACGAATCGCACCAATACTTAAGGGAATCCAATCAATTTGGTTTTTGATAATGCCGCTAATATTGCCGTGAAGTTCGGGAGATGACCAGACTTGACCCTCAGACCATTGACTTAATTCTCGTAATTCCTGTACTTTGGCATGAGTATCGGGAACACTGCCATAAATCGGCAATTCACGGGGATCAAAAAAGCGCACTTCTGCCCCATATTCAGTGATAATTCTGGCCGCTTCTTCTGCTAGTAAACGACTGTAGGAACGTTCCCGCAAAGAGCCATACAGAAAAAGAATCCTTGGTTTGTGAGTCGATTGGAGCATGGTGAATAATTATTTGTAAGAACTCAAGCAACGAGGATCGAGAAGGGTGGCTTTTTCTGGATCTCTGGGAAACCAAAAGGCGGTTTTTTTACAGAATTCTACCAACATTAACATCACAGGTACTTCAATCAATACCCCCACTACTGTCGCTAAAGCGGCCCCCGAATTCAATCCGAATAACATCACCGCAGTGGCGATCGCTACCTCAAAATGATTACTAGCACCAATTAAAGCAGCGGGAGCCGCATCTTCGTAAACTAAATTGAGTTTGAGAGCGGCCACATAACTAAGTAAAAAAATCAGATTAGTTTGAATAAAGAGGGGAATAGCAATCAGGAAAATATGCAGGGGATTACCAACAATTAAATCGCCTTTGAAAGCAAAGAGGAGGATTAAGGTTAACAATAAGGCAGTGATTGCCACAGGACTGAGATAGTGAAGAAAACGCGATTCAAACCAGGCCCGTCCTTTATGTTTAAAAATCCAGTGACGGCTATAGATACCGGCAATAAGCGGTAAACCAACGTAGATTAACACAGAAAAAACAATGGTCTGCCAGGGGACTACAAAATTATTAGCTGCCAGTAACCATTTACCTAGAGGAGCGTAGAGAAAAAGCATCGCTAGGGAATTGACTGCTACCATAATTAGGGTATGACCCTGGTTACTGTAGGAAAGATAGCCCCACATCAAGACCATAGCCGTACAGGGAGCAATTCCTAGTAAAATAGCTCCAGCAGTGTAGGAACTAGCTAAACTTACCGTCTGTCCTCGGATAATCTCCGTTTGACTCAACCAAGGCAGAAACAGCCAGCCGAGAAAAAATTGAGCCAGCGCCACCATGGTAAAGGGTTTGATCAGCCAATTAACCACTAAAGTTAAAATAACTGGTTTGGGAGTACGGGCAGCCCGAAGAGCCTGAGAAAAGTCGATCTTAACCATGATCGGATACATCATGAAGAAAAGACAGATGGCGATCGGAATAGAAACGTTATAGATACTCATGGCATCTAAAGTCCGCGCTACGTCCGGAAATAACCGACCGAGGGCAATTCCCGCCAAAATACAGAAAATAACCCAAAGGGTAAGATATTTTTCAAAAACACTAAGGCTACCGCCAGCTTTGGCGGCTTTAGGATTGATTTGATTAGTCATCGCACAAAGGTGGAAAGAGAATAATGGGAGATTGGGTAATCCACCTTTATTATTTCAAAAAAAGTTGATATGTCAAGGGTAAAAGCTAGTTATAAAGCTTTAATATTTCTAAAAATCTTGATTGGTTACTGATTTTCCTCGCAGAAACGAGCGGGGACAAGGGCGGCAAAACGACGATATTCGGATAGATATTCTTCTAGGAGAAGAAATTGAGATAGATTTAGGCTGTAGTAGATCCAACGACCTTCTTGACGACTGCGGACTAAATTGGCTTCTTTTAGCGTTTTTAGGTGAAAAGATAATTTAGATTGGGCGATATCGAGATGGTCGCGCAATTCACAGACGCATAATTCCTGATGTCGCAACAGTTGCAAAATTTGCAGCCGTAGGGGATCCGAGAGTGCCTGAAAACCAGTACAAATCCGGGTTAACGAGTCGGGAGATGTGGCCAGAGAGTTGAACATTGAGATAGTCCCTCGGTGGGAAGGAAATAGGAAAGCGGGAAAATTCAGAAT
>NZ_JASJFF010000189.1:0-1239 GCF_030065435.1 Microcystis sp. M53603_WE2 | reverse complement strand
TTTGAATGTCCCAATCCTATTTTCGCAGCATGAACATCGGATTTTAACAGGTCAAAAGCCTTATTTTAAAAGGGTTTTACCATTATTCAGCAAGCCCTATTTAGGGTTGGCTGAATAAATCTAAAAACCTTGTTGGGTAAGACTTTTAGACTTTTTTTCCCTCAAAAAGTGCCAACCATTGGAGTGATCGGGGGTAAAATTCCGGGACTTTTTCCCTGAAAATTAGGTAACTGACCCCCTCAAAATCCCTAAAACCCCACACCCCACACCCCACACCCCACACCCTGTCCCCACGAAAAACTTTTTGCCGCAAACCCTATTTAGCGGGACTCAAACGATAACAAAAGATAACTGAGGGTATAATGCTTGGCAGATCAGCGTTTCACAATGCTAATACATAATCAGCGCCTTGCTCAATAATTGTAGAGGCAATTTCAGTTTGACATCCCATGGCATCAATACTTACTAAACAACCTCGAATTTCTCAAATCTTCAATAATTCAGGAATAGCAGTAATCTCATGGGATTTTTCAGCGACTTTTCGTTGACCAAGTACCAAATGATTAGTGGCTGACCAGACACTTACCATAGGAATTAAACTGCGGTTATTTCCTCGTTCTTTTGCCCCTCGTCAGGTTTTCCCGTCCACATTTAAGAGTTCTCCATTGGTCACCTGATGAACTGCTTGCATCCAACTAATAAAGCATGACTGGAGTTCTTCTGATTTTAAACGGACAAATAATCGGATCAATGTATCATGAGAGGGAATCCCATTAGGCAGAGCTAGAAAAGTTTTTAGCCATTCATATTTGGCTATACCATAGGCAGCAACTGCTTACCAGTTGTTCGCCCCACAAATGGTTGCACAGATAGTAATCACAATAATATCTATCAGCAAATGCTCAATGTTGTGTAACGCTCTAGGGTCTTTTAGAGTGCCAAAGTGTTTTTCAATCAGGGCTGTTGGTCATGAACATTTGTCCGTTAACATTGTTTTGCGCGAACCTGTAAACAGATAGTTAATATTCTGTATACTAACTTGAAAAATTTAATATTTATCTCCTAATTGCTATTCCATGAGGATATCTTGTAGATTTAGGTTCTTCGGTTTTTGTTATGCAATGGACGGGGGTTATAAGGGATGGAACCCTTATATAGAAAGGCATTTGGCGATTTTTGTCAATTATTTTTGATCTAGAGCGAACTAATCAATTAAGTCTCTTGCCAGATAAGGATTTA
>NZ_JASJFF010000974.1:0-2230 GCF_030065435.1 Microcystis sp. M53603_WE2 | reverse complement strand
CAAATCCCTTTAAAATCGCCGTTGTTGTGCCAGCTACAACTAATCCCAACGTCGCTCAGGAAATATTGCGAGGAGTCGCCAGCGCACAAACCCAGATCAATCAACAGGGAGGGATCAACGGCAGAAAACTGATGGTTATCGTGGTTAATGACGATAATCAGCCGCAGATATCGAAAGAGGTAGCCAGTAAATTAGTCAAAAATCCCGATATTATCGCTGTTGTCGGTCATAATGCCTCCGATGCCAGTTTGGCCGCCGCTCCTATCTACGAAAAAGGCGGTTTGGTGATGATTTCTCCCACCTCCCTGGCTAATAATCTCTCCGGTGCGGGAAATTATATCTTTCGTCTGGTGGCTTCTAACGGCAAAATTAGGGAAAAATTAGCAAATTACATAGTAAATACTGCTAAAGTCCAGAAAATTGCTTTTTGCTACGATTCTCAAGCTCCTGATAATGTTTCCTTTAAAGATGAGTTGATGGCTAATGTGGCGAAAAAAGGCGGTCAAATTGTGCCGATTGTCTGTGATCTGAGTGTCCCCAATTTTAAGGCCGATCAAGCCCTTAATCAGGCGATTTCTGGGGGTGCTAACGGCCTATTTGTCGTCGCTCATGTTGATCGTCTCGATCCCGTTTTTGAGGTTATTCGCTCCAATCGTCAGCGTTTGCCTCTGTTTAGTAGTCCCACCCTCTACAATATTCGCACCCTCGAAGATGGCGGCAAAAACGCCCAAGGTTTAACCCTTGCCGCACCCTGGCACCCCTCGCTTAACCAGACTTTTGCCAATCTTATGCAGGAACAGTGGCGCGGTCCAGTTAGTTGGCGCACAGCCACCAGTTTTGACGCTACACGGGTGATTATTGCCGGTTTAAGGGAAAATCCTCAACGTCAGGGCCGACAATCGCTGCTGCGTTCCGCCAATTTTCATCAAACAGGGGCCACCGGAAAAATTAGCCTTGATCCCAATACTGGCGATCGCATCGGTCAACCGGTGTTAATTCAAGTGCGATCGACTCCCTCCGGTGAGCAGTTTGTCCCTTTACCTTGAAAAGTCCCCAGTCCACCAAAGTCGGGAGAGTTGGCAACTCTCCCCCCAAAAAGTCTCAAAAATTACAATTATTTCAATGTTCAACCCTGAGCAAGAAATGAATGGCTAATATGTTAAAATATGCCTAGATATTTGTAAACTTTTTCCTTTGTATGGATATCGTTATTATCGAAGATGAAATTGAAATCGCCCATTTGATTGAGCAAACTTTAGAGCGGGAGTCCTTTACTTGTCATCTGGCTTATAATGGTAGGGTAGGACTAGAACTATTTTATCAAAAGCAACCAGACTTAGTTATTTTAGATTTAATGTTACCCGAATTAGATGGACTAGAATTGTGTGCTAGAATTCGCCAAAAACCAGGGACAAAAGACCCCTATATTTTAATGTTAACCGCTAGGGGAGAAGAAATTGATCGCATTATCGGTCTATCTACGGGAGCCGATGATTACATGGTCAAACCCTTTAGTCCCCGGGAATTAACCGCTCGCGTAAGAGCCTTATTAAGACGTAGTTTAAGACACGATAGCCAACCCCAGCAACTCCATCGCAGCCGTCATTTTATTATCGACTTAGATCAACATTCTGCTGTTCGTAAATTGGAGGGAATGCCAGAGGAAACCCTCGATTTAACCACCTTAGAATTTAATTTATTAGCTACCTTTGTCAGTTATCCCAATCGCGTCTGGAGTCGCACCCAATTAATCGATAATCTCTGGGGAAATGATTTTTTTGGCGATGAAAGGGTAGTAGATACCCACATCCGACGCTTACGCAAAAAAGTAGAACCCGATCCTGCTAATCCGATCTTTATCAAAACTGTAGTCGGTGTCGGTTATAAATTTGAAGATGACATTATTTAGGGTCTGCTGAAAAAGTTTGTTGGTGGGGTTAGGAGTCAGGAGCCGGTCGTCAGTATTCACGAGGCAGTATTCAGGAGATAAGTAGGGTGTGCTGAAAAAGTTTGTTGGTGGGGTTAAGGAGTCAGGAGTCAGGAGTCAGGAGTCGGGAGTTTCAGTCTTTGTTGCCCTCTCTTTTTGTACCAATTTATGTACTATAAAAAGGATAATGCAAGGTTTTTGAGAGTCCCAATCCGATTTTCGCAGCATGAACATCGGATTTTAACAGGTCAAAAGCCTTATTTTAAAAGGGTTTTACCATTATTCAGCAAACCCTAAGTAGCT
>NZ_JASJFF010001354.1:0-3154 GCF_030065435.1 Microcystis sp. M53603_WE2 | reverse complement strand
CTAGTCGAGATAGTTTCCCCGGAAGTCCTCGCTTCCCTAGCAACCCCGGTTAACCCCGATGGTGTGATTGCCACTATTGCCCGTGATCACCTTCATCCAGTCCCCCCAAATCCGCTACAATTGGGCTTAGTTTTGGAAAGATTGCAGGATCCGGGTAATCTCGGCACTATTATTCGCACTGCTGTGGCTACGGAAGTACAGGGTATCTGGTTAAGTCTCGATAGCGTCGAAATCGATAACCCCAAAGTGATCCGCAGTTCGGCTGGGGAATGGTTTCGATCGCCCCTGGTGGTAGAATCGGATTTATCGGCTTTGGTGAAAAAATATCAAGCACAGGGGGTAAAAGCGATCGCGACTTTACCCACAGCCACCAAAAACCACTGGGAGATTGATTTTACCCGTCCGACTTTAATCTTGTTAGGCAATGAAGGAGCCGGTTTATCGCCCCAATTAGCGACTTTAGCCGATGAAACGGTGAAAATTCCCCTCTTTGGCGGTGTGGAATCTTTAAATGTTGCGATCGCTACTGCTGTCATCCTCTACGAAGCTAGAAGACAATTATCCTACAGTAGGGTGGATTAGCGTCAGCGTAATCCACCGTTAAACTAGACAAGAATTAGAGATTTATGTATTCTCGTTTTCTGTCTCCCAATCTAAATCATCTAGCATCTTCAATAATAAATCGATGAATACGATAATTGCTCCACCCTCCTCTGGTTTAGGATCGATGAATCGATGAGCGTAACGGTTACGAAAAAGCTTCATTGTACCCGAATATAAATCACGGTATGCCTCTAATTCTTCTGATGGAAGCTTATCTTTTTGTACAGATTTATTACTTCCAAAAATTAGGTTAACAATACCATTACCCGTGGCTTTTTGATTAATATTATCAATATTTCCCAGTTTCCTCATGCGGTCCTCTAAAACCACTGTCGCATTGCGAATCGCAGTATCCCACGCTTTTGGATTATCTCCACCCGCACTCACAGAAAAACGGACTCTCTCCCATAGTTCGGAGTCTAAATGTTCAACTTCAGTTAAGGGAATTAGATGAGGAATAGCCGAGCGATCGGGTTCAGCAAAGTTAGAATCAACCGCTTCATAAGCTTTTCCTGTTAGAGCGCCCTTGTATTGAACGGACTTCGAGTCTTTTTTTTGCCATTTAACATAATCATATTCTTCTAATATATCGAAGGTTGCGAATTCGACATAAGGAGTGCTATCAAAACCATTGTAATCTACCCAAAGATGACTGTTAACAGTCGGACAGTAGTACCAAATACTGTCCTCTTTAAGATGATCAGCCCGTACTTCTTTAACTATCCATCGTAAAAGGTTTTTTTGATTTTCTGTTAGACTCATATTTACACCTCCAAAAATAATTAACAGTACCATTATACTATGTAGTTTTGATTTTCGTAACGGGAATTTGCTAAAACCGACATCTATATAGGGTCTGCTGAAAAAGTACGGGCGAAGCATTCGGATAGAAAATCTACGGTTTCACCGATAGGTTGTTGCCCGAATGCTTCGCCCCTACAGGACACGGGCCGATGAAGACGCAAGGTTTTGAACGAAGATTCTCTCAAAATCTTGCACCTGTGAGAGCAAAACAGAACCCTAAAACCCTTACCTCGTCTATATTTCACATTTATTCAGCAAGCCCTATATAAATCCCTCGGATAGGTGAAACTGTTTCTATGAATAGTGAAATTTGATACAGTCAACCAATTTTTTACACTTCCGTTTTTTTGGCAAGTTTTGGCGGAATTTGCGCGGCTGTTAAGGTGACAATTTGGCCATCTTTGAAAATGCTGATAGACTCTCCTAAGAGGCGGTGTCTCTCAATTGCTTCTGCGATTGCGACTCTAACACCTGTATCGATTCGTTCCGATAATTTATCAGGAATTGGCTCAGTCATGGGCTGCCTCGGTTATTTGTTGCCAGATAGAGGAGTCATAGATAATGACTTGTTGATTGAAGGGACGTTCAGCAACTAAGTGCGGCTCATCCCCAGAATTATTATAGATAACCCAAGTATGGCATAAAGGTAAATACAACTGCATGAGGTTATTACGTCCCCGCTCATAACGACGACGAACCACATCTTCAGGAATATTATGACCGCCACTGGCTACCCTTCTGTGAACTCTCTCTAAAGCTAATTGTGGACTTTGTAGCCAAAAATAAATAAGATTGAGCCTATAGCCAGAACTTTGACAGTCTCTCAAAAAACGGGCAAAATGTCGGGCTGCCAGGGTGCTTTCAAAAGCAAAATCTATTCCTTGGCACTTCAGTGTTATCAGCCTTTCTAACATCAACCGTCCTGCTTGGATAGCAACCGACTCAGGATTAAAAGGTGAGAGTCTGGCGGCAATTTCATCGGCGTTAACGTACTCGATAACGCCTAAAAAGTTGGGTAAAATTTTTTTAGCGACGGTGGTTTTCCCGGAACCATTGGGGCCACCAATTAGATAAACGTCAGACATGAGGGAAAAGCTCGTCCTCCAGATTATTTTGAGATAACCTCGAACTAAGTACCAGTGGTACCAGTTTACCAGAAGTGGCTACTCTCCTAGATGATGGTAATCTGAGAACATTTGGCGATGACGGTTGCCAAGAGGTTTTCACTAATCTCGATCGAATTCGTTACCCTGAAAAATCCTGTATTTTTTAACAAGTCAGACTAAATCTTTCAAGGAGGACTTGAAAAATTGCCTTGGCATAAGTTGCTATTTGAGAGATAAAAATATAGAAGCAGCTGATTATTTACTAACCTACTTTTTTTAATTTTTAACGGGTTAGGACTGAGATATACTGAGATTGTTGCTTATAGATCACTACTATGGGACGTTTAGCGCTGATCAGCGTCACTGACAAAACCGGAATAGTTGACTTTGCCCGTCAGCTAACAGAAGAATTTGATTTTGAAATTATTAGCAGTGGAGGAACCGCCAAAACGCTCCAATCGGAGGGAATTCCCGTGATTAAAGTGGGAGAATATACAGGATCTCCTGAAATCTTGGGCGGAAGGGTGAAAACTCTCCATCCTCGCATCCATGGCGGTATTTTGGCTAGACGGGATTGGCAGTCAGATTTAGCGGAAATGGAGGCTAATCAAATTCGTCCTTTTGATTTGGTGGTGGTTAAT
>NZ_JASJFF010000829.1:0-1415 GCF_030065435.1 Microcystis sp. M53603_WE2 | reverse complement strand
ACAGAAAACGGGTTTCTCGGAGAAACCCGTTTTCTACTCATGTAATAGGCAAAAGGATCAATAGATAATCAGTCTTTAATAACAGGATTTAGTCTGAACAGGTACAGACAAGAAAGTGCAGAAAGTGGGCATTTTCCTCCGTCGAGCATCAAAATCAAAAACAAGCAAAAGTATATGTATATTTAGTGACTAAATAAGACAGATTTGCCCTAGATGCAGACCGGGCAAAAGACGGTCAAAAACTAACCCATCAGGATCACCGTATCGATGACGTGGATCACACCATTATCTGCCTCGATATTACCCGCAACCACCGTGGCATTTTTCACCTCAAAACCTTCGCTACAATCGACGGGAATCGGTGAACCCTCTAGAGAAGTCACTACGGCCAATTTTGCCAAATCTTCCTGCATATATTTGCCCGCAACGACGTGATAGGTGAGAATTCTGGTTAATTGGGGGATATTCTGCACTAGGGTTGTAATCGTCCCAGGGGGCAATTTCGCAAAAGCTTCGTCGGTGGGGGCAAAAACCGTGAAGGGGCCGGGACTTTTCAGGGCATCCACAAGATTAGCCGCTTGTACCGCCGTTACTAGAGTTTTAAAATTATCGGCACTGACCGCAATATCGACAATATCTGCCATAAACTTGACTCGATCCCTTAAAAAAATTATCTATTTCAGATTTTAAACTTAATCTTGTCCCAAAGATCGTTCTAGGGATGGGGTGTGGGGTGTAGGGTGTAGGGTGTGGGGTGTGGGGTGTGGGGTGTGGGGTGTAGGGTGTGGGGTGTGGGGTGTGGGGTGTGGGGAGAATCAATAAAAATAATCTCCTGACTCCTGTCTCCTGTCTCCCGATTTCTAACCCCATGTTGGACAAAGATAAGCAAAAATTATCCATTGACTCCAAAAACTTGAGAATATTTAAATTAACATTCCGCAATATTTACAAATTCTTAAGAATTAATTGAGAAAGATTTTTATTTAACAACGATGTTATGAAGGTTACAGCGATTTGATAGAATTTCACAATAGGTTATTCTTTGCTTTTTTGAGCAGCAATGGTTGAAACCCTTGCCACATCTACAAGGCAATCCTAATTAAGACGGGTAAATTAGTCAATTTCACGCATAACGATGATCTTTTTTTTGTGTAGTTTTATTGCAAAAAAAAAGTTTTTTTGACAAAAAGCATAAAGTATGATATGGACGCTGGTGTATTTCTGGCTGCGAGTAATTATTGCAGAGTTAAGTAGGGAGGCACAATTATTTGTAGTGGTTCTTCGTTACTTGGTATGGTTCGATAGGGGGGCATAAATCGACTAAATCCTTATCTGGCAAGAGACTTAATTGATTAGTTCGCTCTAGAGCAAAAACAATTGACAAAAATCGCTAAATGCCTTTCTCTATAAGGGTT
>NZ_JASJFF010001202.1:0-1090 GCF_030065435.1 Microcystis sp. M53603_WE2 | reverse complement strand
TGTTACTGGGTGTGGATTTCCCAGTAAAAAATCTTTACAGAGTCCCCCGACAATTAAACGAATCGAATAATGATAAATTTTTGTCAAGGGGTGCGGTCAGATCGAATAATCGTCGCTAGAATTGGCCTAATTGTCAGGAATTTAGTTAAACAAGGTTTTTGACAATATGCTAATCTGGCTAACAGGCTTTTGGGCGTGATATAGGGAAAAGTTCTGGCGATTGCGCCTAGATGGGGTGATATGCCAAAAGTTGACCCATATCGTTACTCTGAGGAGTGTTATCCAGAAATTTTCCGTGTAATATGTAGTTATGTTTTTTGAAAAGGAGTCAGCATAATGAAGCCTTTAGCTATAAATCCAGATTCGGTGAATATTATATCTCCATTAATTTCGCCGAAAAAAATAGAGTTAAATCCTATTCGGATAACATATAAATCCCCGATACAATATCGTAAAGCTGTTTATAAAATAGCATGTTTTTTCCGGCGAGAGTTTAGATACGACTTTGTGCAATATGGTTATGAAGGCGAAGAAAATGACCCGAAGCATGTTGCTTTTTTGTGGCTTCATCCAGAAGCAAGGCCTTTTACAGGCGATTTTAGAATTCCATGTATCGGAGCAACCTGTTTCCGATACCGTGAATGGACAGATAACCCAGCAGGATACGCTATGCAATAGATATGGTTCCATCCGTATTGGAGACGCAAAGGATTGTTATCCGAATCTTGGTCTGATTTTAAGCAGGAATTCGGCGATTTTATCTGCGAGCAACCGATATCAGAAGCAATGACTAAGTTTCTGGATAAACAACAAAAAACATAACTCATCGTTGCACCAGACAGCCGTAGGGTGCGTTCCCCAAAGTGGTTCCTACTGCTCCAGCGATCGATTTTGGGGAACGCACCATGCACATTGATTGAAACTGTAGGTTTAAGTGCGGTCGCCGATCTTAATAAGCTATATTAACAACAATACTTAAAGAGAAGGCTTAAAATGGTTAAATCAACTTTGTACACGACAGCAAAAGTCCTACCGGGAAATAGAATTGAAATTGAATCTCCAGAGCTGACTGTAGGACAAACTGTTGAGG
>NZ_JASJFF010000191.1:0-4123 GCF_030065435.1 Microcystis sp. M53603_WE2 | reverse complement strand
GCGATCGCTGATTTTTCCTCGTACATCATCCGCAACCAGCTTAATTCGCCGCCGTAGATGACATTATAAACAAAGCCGAGGGACCAAGCGACTCCCAGAGAGGCTAACCAGGGGAAAGGGTTAAAGGATTTAGTATTCATCAGAATTCAAAGTAAATAAAGTCACCGGTATTAGTGGAAGCTAGGAGAATAGTTAAACCTAGCAATATTTTAGACAGCCAAGGTGATAACAATAGTTCATATTCAAACTTTTTCTGAGCAATAGCCAAATGTTCGAGGATTAAAACAATGATACCAAGAACTAAAGCAACGCTTAAAACTGCTCCTTGATTGAGAGTATAGGAACTAAAAATTTCCCCGATATTAGCTAAGGAATAATTGAAAGGATTGGCAATAACCAGCATTTTGCCGATTAATCTTCTGGTGTTAATCTCCATGAAAAAGAGACAACCAAAAATGACCGCCAATTGCGTTAAAGCCCAGGAGACAATTTGCGGCTGAGAAACGTATTTTCCGACGAAAGCATAGAAAGGTCGGCCCAGATAACGCAGTAATAATAATAATGCCCCGTGATAGGCACCCCAAAAGATAAAATTCCAAGCTGCACCGTGCCAGAAACCTGAAAGAGTAAAGGTAATGAATAGATAAAAAGGCGCCCAATTTTTATTGGAACCCATCAGGGGTAAAAACACATAATCCCGAAACCAGGTGCTAAGGGTAATATGCCAACGTCGCCAAAATTCGTTAATACTTTGGGATGTATAGGGGGCTAAAAAGTTTAATTCTAATCTAACCCCGACAAAATAGGCTAAACCAACAGCAATAAAGCTATAACCACCGAAGTCAAAATAGATTCTCAGGGTGAATAAAAAGGCCTCAAACCAGATATACCAAGCATTATCGATCATCTTATCTAATTCGATGTAGGGCGCAATGTTATCGGCGAGGACAAATTTCATAAATAAACCGAGGGAAAGCCAACGCAAACCCTTCTCGAAGTTTTCTCCTGTAAATTTGAGGCGAAATCCCTCCATTTGTGGTAATAAATCCCGGCGACGCTCGATCGGACCTGCGACAATTTGGGGGAAAAAGGAGATAAAATTGACATAATCGAGGACGGCTAGGGGTTTCTTTTTCTTTTCCCGTAGGGAGTCCACCACGAAAGCCACCATCTGGAAGGTATAGAAGGATACCCCCGGTGGTATTTGGCTAGGCACGGGAATTGGGGAAAGTTCCTTCCAGTTAGGGGGGAGAGAAACGAATAATCCGATGATTTCCTCGACAAAAAAGCCGAAATACTTGAAGTAGGCGAGGACGAGAATATCGATGACGATAACGATAGTGGCTAGGAGATTCGCTTTCCAGCCGCTCATTTTCAGCACTAGCCAGACCATAATGTAGTTAAAGGCTAGGGAGACGATGAAAACGAGGAAACTGGTGCGACTGGCGTAATAAAACAGGATTAGGGACAGCGCCGCCAATCCGACTCCATCAAAAACACCTCGCCAGAGATTGAAGGACTTCGCCAGGTAGCGCGCCGTTAGGAAAGGAACGCTAAAAAGGATTAATATCCACCAAAATATAAAATCAGAGTAATTCAAGGCGTGTTAACTCCTGATGGTCTGTGTTACCTTGTTTGAGATGGGTTTCCTGACTTCTGATGCTCAGAGACGAGGGATTTTCTTGACAAGCCTATCAAACTTTGTCAGACTTGTCCATAAAATTACCTTCATCCATCCTAAAAAATCGAGGCTAGACAAGCAATGCTTTATCAAAAACTGTTAGATGCACATAAACGCTATCGACAATTTAAGACTTATCCCCATATTGCCGATCAATATTGGTCTAGTCAGTTGGCAGAGCATAATATTAATCCTAATTATGTGGAATATGATGCTAAATCTGGTCAACTTTTTTACAAACCCTTAGGGATCAGTTTAAGCAAAAATAAGCAGGATTTCCTCTTGGGTAGCAAAGTTTTTAACAAAGCTAACGCACTAAAAGCTCTGGCCGATTGTAAATTTTATATCGATGGGCAACAGGAATTAATTATCGATATCGATGGAGTTAAGTTAATTATCGAGACGGGACAGGATTTAGATATCGCCCATGAAATTTTCCTTTTAGGTGTATATAATTTCCTCTATGACAAGCCCTGTGTAGCGATCGATATTGGTATGAATACGGGTTTTGCTAGTCTCTTTTTTGCCAATCGAGCTAATGTGAAAGCTGTCTATAGTTACGAACCTTTTAAGGCTACCTACGACCAAGCTTTAAGAAATTTTGCCCTCAATCCTAATCTAGCGGAGAAGATTAAAGCTTTTGATTATGGAGTCGGCGCTCGGGATGAAATTATTCAAGTCGAATACGATTACACCGTGAAAGGTAGTGTTGGTATTTCTGGTATTGACAACCAATTAAAACCTTTTGCCTCGAAACAAACAGCTACAGCCGATTTAATTCTTAAACCTTTCACCGATGTGTTTAAAGGTATTACCTCTGATTATCCCGACATCGATATAGTTGCCAAGATTGATTGTGAAGGTTCCGAATACGAAATCCTCGATTCTTTAGCGGCAACTGGTCAATTGGGACAGATTAAAATTATCATGATGGAATGGCATAAAAAGGGTCCAGATGCTTTAGTTAAGCATCTGCAAGAATTCGGTTTTATCATCTTTTCCAGGATGCCTCGCAGTAAAAATGTGGGTACTTTGTACGCAATTAAACCCTAAAGTACAGAAGTGAGGTGATGGGGAGATAGGGAAATGGGGAAATGGGGAAATTTTAACTAATACCCCAAAACCCCAATACCTTCTAACTGATAACTGATAACTGCTTTACTGTGCTTGACAATAGGTATTAAAAGCTTCGCCAGTTTCTTTTTCTAATTGGCCGGCTTTTCTTACCTTTTCCTGTGCTAATTTTGCCCCGTTTTTATTGCGAGTTTCGATAACTTGAATTATTTCACGAGTGGCAGTGGCATAATCTTCGTAAACTTGAGCGAAGGCGATTTTATATTTCTCTAGTTCGGTATCCTTCACTTCTAATTTTTTCATATTTTCTGCGGCCTGTTCGATTTTATCGGCGGCTAATAGCCAACTTTTTTGGTCAATTTCTATCCCTTGAGCGTTGGTTAAGGATTTGGTTTCTTGGGCCACTTCGTTGGCAATCCGATAGATTTTTTGACATTGAAACTGTTTACTATCAGCACAACTTGCTAAAAAAGTCAAGCCTATAAATATTAAGATTATTTTGTTATTCATAGCATTGTATTCGAGAGAATTCTGGAGAAGCTTATAGCGGTAAACTATCAGCCTCTAAGTAGGGAGGCACAATTATTTGTAGGATGGGTTAGGGGTAGCGTAACATAATCGGGCGTTGGGTTTCATGCTTCAACCCAACCTACGTTCTATCGGCACCCCCCTTATCAAGGGGGGCAGGGGGGATCAAAGACAAAATCTATCTTCAATTTAATTGAAACCACTTACTTAGAACTGTTCAATCTTATAAGATTAAAGTTTAGCACTCGATCGCTGTTAAGCGTGTCTTTTTTGATGCCAATTCCAGGCGTGTTCAACTATTACCTTGAGATCGGCATATTGGGGATGCCAACCGAGAACCTGTTTAGCTTTATCACTACTGCCGATTAAAATGGGGGCATCGCCGGCCCTTCTGGGACTTTCGATGACGGGAATATCTAAACCAGTTACCGCTCGCGCTGTTTCAATCACTTCACGCACGGAAAAACCGTTACCATTGCCCAAATTAAACACATTACTTTCGCCCCCATTTAAGAGATATTCTAAGCCTAAAACGTGAGCCTGTGCTAAATCATTAACATGGATATAATCGCGAACAGCAGTACCATCGGGAGTATCATAATCCGTGCCGAAAATTGACAGGGAATCCCGTTTTTTCAGGGCAGTTAATAAAGCCAGGGGAATTAAATGGGTTTCCGGTTGGTGATCTTCCCCTAATAAACCACTGGGATCGGCTCCTGAAGCATTAAAATAACGGAAAGCAACCGATTTAAAACCATATGCTGGATCAAAATCCCTAAGAATTTGTTCCACCATTTCCTTACTGGCAGCGTAGGGACTAAGGGGATGATGGGGATGACT
>NZ_JASJFF010000998.1:0-1661 GCF_030065435.1 Microcystis sp. M53603_WE2 | reverse complement strand
TGCCAGCCATTGCGGGGATCGGGGGAAAATTCAGGTACTTTTTCCCTGAAAATTAGGTAGTTGACCACCTCAAAACTGGTAAAACCCCACACCCCACACCCCACACCCCACACCCTGCCACCACCGAAAAGCTTTTTCAGCAAACCCTATTTAACTGCCAACAATTCCACATCGAAAAGTAAAGTCGCGTTGGCAGGAATCACCCCACCGGCACCCCGCGCACCATAACCCAATTCTGGGGGGATAATTAAGGTACGCTGCCCACCGACTTTCATCGATGCGACTCCTTCATCCCATCCTTTGATCACTTGACCAACTCCAATGGTAAAGGTAAAAGGTTGATTGCGATCCTTGGAACTATCGAATTTTTTGCCGTCTGTGAGGGTTCCCGTGTAGTGAACAGTCACTTTTTGACCTTTTTGGGGAGTTTCTCCGGTTCCTTCCACGATATCGATGTATTTTAGTCCCGAATCGGTGGTAACTGCTTGATCTAAATCCATGGAGATGATTTCCTTATTAATAGTTTGAGTGATAGCGGGTGGATCGATTTCTGCGGCGATCGCATTGGTTTTTTCCCCTCCACCAAAGAGGGAAGCAACGATTAAAAATAAGCCACAAACCGCAATAATAGCAAAACTGAGCAAGATTTCGCGCATTGATTTCATAGTTCCCTAACGCCAGAGTTTATTCTCTAAGTCTCTCACCTGCCGTTCTAATCTATCAATCCTTCCCCGCAGTTCATCCATTTCCGATTGTCGGGGAACCCCTAAATCCTGCAAGATATTGCGGATATAGCGTTCTAAGTTATTCTCGAAGCTCCCTTGTTCAGACTTCATCTGTGTCATCAGATCATCGACAAAGTTTTTAGCCTGATCGGAATTGATTTTACCGTCTTTTACTAATTCGTCGCTCACTTCTTTGATCTTTTCTGCCACCATGGAAGTAGTACCAATACCCATCAGCAGCAATTGTTTAATCCAGTCGCTATTATCCATTGTTTTCACACCTGTCAAGGAGACGGGGATAAAAATATCCCTATTCCATTATGGACTTTTGCGGCGGTAACGGCAGAGCGATCGAGCAGATAACCCGCCAAGGCTATCCCGGTGGAACTACCCCCATCTAGGTTTAAACCGTCCTTTGCCGACATTAACAGCAAAATTCGGGCTAATTCGCCTAAAGTTGCCCCCCGTCCCCCGACACGATTATGGATAGCCACTAGCAAAATTTTTCCTTCTCGGCTGACTGCGATCGCACTGCGGGAAGCTTGTTGATTTTGGAATGCCGGACTAAATTTTTCGGCATTTCCATCCAAAACTATGCGCCCATTCTGCAATAATAGGGGGCCAGCACCTAAAATCTGAGGATAATCAGCAAAATCTCTCGGTAGGGTGACGCTATCGAGGTTGACTCTTTCACCAATATTTAAACTAATATCTGTCTTTCGGCAGATGACTAAATAGCCATTTTCTGGTATGTCTATACTATCCTGTGGGAAAAGATTATTTAATTTCTCCGTTACGCGATCGCCTTGGACGACTAACCCGGTTTCGCGCTCGGTGAGGGGATGATAATTACTCCCCCAATCGCGAGTATAACGACTGCAGCCGGCTGTCAGGAAAGCACTATTTAACTGGGTTAGGGGAAAACGTTGTCCGGTG
>NZ_JASJFF010001131.1:0-1032 GCF_030065435.1 Microcystis sp. M53603_WE2 | reverse complement strand
TAAATCCTTATCTGGCAAGAGACTTAATTGATTAGTTCGCTCTAGATAAAAAACAATTGACAAAAATCGCTAAATGCCTTTCTATATAAGGGTTCCATCCCTTATAACCCCCGTCCATTGCATAACAATTACCGAAGAGCCATTTTTTCAGATAAATCAATTTGATAAATGATGCGATAATTTCCCACTCTGAGTTTATAAAAGCCAGTCCAATCTCCTGTTAATGATTGAGGGGTAATCTGTTCAAAGTTTTGAGCCAACCATTCAATTTTATTGACGATACGTTTTCTGATCTCTGGATCAAGTTTCTCCAAATCTGCTAATGCTTCAGATTCATATTCAACTGAATAACTCATTTATGGTTTTAATCCTAAACGTTGATAAACCTCGGCTGCTGAAATTCCTTTCTTTCCTGCTTCGCGTCTTTGTTTTATTGCTGATAGACGTTGTTTGACTTCTTCTTTAAGAGTTTTTCCTTCATCGGGATCACCAAAGTAAGATTCTAAGGTTTCGTCAATTGTGTTTTCAATTAACGCTTTTAATTCTTCGGAGTTCATATCTTTGATTTGCATATAGCAATTCCCATAGTTGTGAGGTACAGAGTCTTAGGTTTTGAGGAGTCAGGAGTCAGGAGTCAGGAGTCAGGAGTCAGGATTCAGGATTCAGGAGTCAGGATTCGGGATTCAGGAGTTAAGATTTTGGTGTACCTCATGAGATTGGGAAACGCTATAGTTAAATTACCTACTTTAATAAAATAAGGGTAAACCTTTAAGTTTTATAATCTGCAATAATCTTGCGGATTTCACGAATATGTCGGTATTTTTTGGAGAGTTCTCGTACATCTTGCTTAAATCGTCTAGCAAAAAAAATCATTCGGCATCTATTCCTTCCCATAAGTACCTAGGCAAAATTAATTACATACTCGCCTCCAAAATTGTCCAGCACTTTTTTAACGTAAGCGAGGAGGCTCTTTCGGTCTTTATAGGCGCTAAATTCAATCCATTCATATTTTAAAAATCTCCATAATATTTC
>NZ_JASJFF010000686.1:0-1988 GCF_030065435.1 Microcystis sp. M53603_WE2 | reverse complement strand
GTTCTCTCCCGTTGGGTGGATTGGAACGATCGCGCTACCTGTGTCCTCTTTGGTGATGGGGCAGGGGCGGTTCTTTGTCAAGCAAATGATACAAAAGATAACATTCTCGGTTTTGAACTCCATAGCGACGGCAGCCAGAATAGTTCTCTCAATCTCGCATATCAGGGGGAGGAATTGCCCCTTAAAGAGGGGGTAAGGGTTCAAAAAGGGGCCTATAAGCCTCTAACGATGAACGGACGGGAAGTCTATCGTTTTGCTGTGGCGAAAGTGCCAGAGGTCATCGAAAAAGCTCTCTATCGGGCTAATTTAACCACCAGTGACATCGATTGGTTAGTTCTGCACCAAGCTAATCAAAGAATTATGGACGCGGTGAGCGATCGCCTAAAACTGCCTCCCGAAAAAGTGATCAGCAATCTCGGCGAGTATGGCAACACCTCCGCGGCCTCGATTCCTCTAGCCCTCGATGAAGCTGTCAGGAGTGGTAAGGTCAAAAAAGGTGATATTATTGCTTCTTCTGGCTTTGGTGCCGGTTTAACTTGGGGTGGGATTATCTTCCGTTGGGGAGATTAATTCAGTGATCAGTAACCAGTAACCAGTGATCAGTAAACAGTAAACAGTAACCAGTAAACAGTAACCAGTAAACAGTAAACTAAAAACTCACATCTGATAACTGATAACTGATAACTGATAACTGATAACTGATAACTGATAACTGATAACTGATAACTGATAACTGACCCAAACACATCTATCTATCTATTTTAAGAACTTATGAAAACAGCGTGGATATTCCCGGGACAAGGATCGCAAGCGTTAGGAATGATTGGAGATTTAGCGGAAAGTGCGCTTGGCCAAGAGAGATTAGAAATAGCAGAAAGAATCCTCGGTTGGTCAGTCCTGGAAAAATGTCAAGGGGATGAAGAAACCCTATCTCGTACTCTTTATACTCAACCTTGTTTATTTGTGGTGGAGAGTATTTTAGCGGATTTGTTACAAGAAAAAGGTCATTTTCCCGATCTAGTTGCTGGTCATAGTCTCGGTGAATATTCCGCTTTATATGCGGCCCGGGTGTTTAATTTTGAGACAGGATTAAATCTAGTTCAAAACCGTTCCCGTTTGATGGATGCGGCCGAAGGTGGTAAAATGGCCGCCTTAATGAAATTTGATCGCACCAGTCTAGAGACAGTGATTAATCAGACGGAAAATGTAGTTATTGCTAATGATAATAGTGCTGAACAAGTGGTAATTTCTGGGACTCCTGAAGCGGTGGATTTGGTATTAGGTCAAGTGAAAGTTAAGCGGGTTATGCAGTTAAAAGTATCTGGCGCTTTTCACTCTCCCTTGATGGAAAATGCTGCCATTCAATTTCAGCAAATTTTAGAATTAGTTAATTTTCGGGCTGCAAAAGTTCCTGTGATTTCTAATGTCGATCCGAGCAATCCTACCCAGGACGGGGAAGAATTAAAAAAATATCTGATCTGGCAGATGACTAGCTCGGTTCGCTGGCGAGAAATTATGTTGAAATTGCCAGATGTGGGTGCGGAAAAAGCGATCGAAGTGGGTCCGGGTAAAGTTTTAACTGGTTTAATTAAACGAACTGTTCCTGCAATTGAGTTAGAAAATATCAGTCAATTAGCCGATATATCCAAGGGTAGCGACGATGTTATATTCCGGGGTTCATTAATTGGTGTTGGTTAAATTATCTAGCAACATTTTCGACAAAGGAAGTAAATTGATGGATACCTAGCCAAAAATTTGGTTAGGTATTTTTTTAGGAAACTATCATAGGGTTTGCGGCAAAAACTTTTTCAGCAGACCCTAGTTATTCTCCCATCTCCCCCCCGCAACGCGCACGAAGTGGTCTCCCCACTCCCCACGGTTATAGAAACCTCGGCAGAAAAGTCTCTACAACCAGGTTTTTCTAGGAATATAGCGTTTCCCAATCTCATGAGGTACACCAAAATCTTAACTCCTGACTCCTGACTCCT
>NZ_JASJFF010000445.1:0-2680 GCF_030065435.1 Microcystis sp. M53603_WE2 | reverse complement strand
TAACTGAAAAATCCCCACCCTACCCAATCACCTCATGTAAATCCGTCGGTGCGAGATTAGGATAAACCACTTCACCATCTTTAAACCAGATAATGCGCTGGGAGTGACGCGCCACATCGGCCTCGTGAGTTACCATCACGATAGTAATGCCACTGTTATTCAATTCCGAGAAAATAGCCATCACCTCTTGGGTCGTTTTCGAGTCCAGCGCCCCCGTCGGTTCATCGGCAAGTAATAATATGGGTTGATTGACAATTGCCCGGGCAATAGCGACGCGCTGCTGTTGTCCCCCCGATAATTGATTGGGTTTATTGTGCAGTCGATTATCTAATTTTACCTTCGTTAAAGCAGCGATCGCTCTTTCCTTTCTTTCTTGGGGAGAAACCCCACCATAAATCATTGGTAACATGACATTTTCCAGCGCACTCATCTGGGGTAAAAGATGGAATTGCTGGAAAACAAAGCCGATTTTACGATTGCGAATCTGGGCTAAATCCCCATCCGGCAGCGTGGAAACGTCCAGATTTTCTAGATAATAAGCTCCCAAGGTGGGACGATCAAGACAGCCGATAATATTCATGGCCGTGGATTTTCCCGAACCCGAAGCCCCCATAATAGCGCAATATTCCCCTTTTTTTAGGCTTAAATTGATGTTATTGAGGGCTTTAACCATGGTTTCGCCACTGCCGTAGATTTTAGACACATTTTCGAGGCGAATAATTACCGGCTGATAGACTTCGGCTTTATCGTTGCGTTCGCTGAGAGAGGAAGTATCAAAACTCATGAAATAAATTCGTGGGGGCAGGGTGTGGGGTGTAGGGTGTGGAGTGTAGGGTTTTACCGATTTTCAGGGGGTCAATTACCTAATTTTCAGGCAAAAAGTGCCTAAATTTCCCCCCTGATCACTCCAAGGGCTGGCAGTTTTTGATTTCAAACAAGCTTAAAGATATTATCCAACAAGGTTTTTAGATTTATTCAGCAAGCCCTAAATAGAGATAAAACCAATAAATGCAGCTATTCTAACCTGAGCAATTCTCCATTCAAGCAACATCCTTGAGAAAACCGACTAAAGGCAAGAAAACTGGCGCTAAATTCGATCGAGCCACGGCTAAACAGGGATAGGATCGATCGCTATAATTTTCCCCCACCTGCAAGGGAAAAATCTTTTCTCCTAAAGAGATAAATACCCCGCCGGCGGCCTGTAGAATTGCCCAAACCGCAGCAATATCCCAGACTTTCGGGGTTGCTTCCACTCCTCCCAAAACCGTGCCATCGGCAACCAAAAGCAGATTATAACTAGCCACTCCTATCATCCGCACTTTGCAGGGAAAGGGGTTTTTAAATACACCTGTACTACGAGCGCAGAGATTAAACAGATGATTTTTGCTGGGAAAATCGTCGCTGGTGTGAATCGGTTGACCGTTGCAGTAGGCCCCCTCTGGACCGGTTAAACCCGTCTCACCGTACCAATAACCATAATAGGCCTGTTTCAGGCAGGGGAGATAAACAAATCCGAACACGGGAGTCCCCCGGTAGAGAAGTCCTAGGGAAATGCCCCAGATGGGAATACCGCGAGTAAAATTAGTCGTGCCGTCGATCGGATCCACTACCCAACACCATTCTTGATCCGGGAAAATATGGGTAGTTTCCTCGGTTAAGACTCCATGATCCTGGAAAGTGCGGGCAATTAATGATCGCAATTCGCCATCGGACCAACGGTCGGCAGCCGTCACTAAAGTCCCGTCTGCTTTATTGGTGGCCTGTAATTTGCCAAAATCAGCTACTAGGCGATCGCCCACCTGCTCGGTAGCCTGATAACAAAAGTCTAAAACCTGACTCCAAAAAGTTTCCATAATTTTCTCGTTCGTCTTCTAGTAGAATATTAAATCATTGTCTAAACTTAGGTAGTCGAGATTGAGCGCGGAAGCCCACCAGGAGATCAGACTAGCTACCCGTCTAGAAGCGATACTTTACCTAAAAGGGCAGCCTGTCCCCTTAACCGAGATGGTGACATTAACCAACAGCGATCGCTTGACGGTGGAAGATGCTATGATCGAGTTGATGTCCGATTATGCCCACCGGGATAGTGCCTTGGAAGTGGTGGAAACCCCCCTCGGTTATAGTTTACAATTGCGGTCAGCTTATCAGAATTTGATCGAAGACCTGATCCCGGCCGAATTAGGCACAGGAACCCTCCGTACTTTAGCAGCGATCGCACTAAAAGAACCGATTTTACAAGCGGATTTAATTAATTTACGAGGCAGTACGGCCTATCAACAGGTTCAGGACTTGGTAGAACGAGGATTTGTGAGAAAACGCAAGCAAAATGAAGGTAGATCGTACTGGTTAGAATTAACCGATAAATTTCATCAATATTTCGAGGTTGACAATCTTAGAGAACAGGGTATTCTGGAAGCTACCGATCGGGAATAAGGAGAGAGAGAGTATATTAAGGGTGAATGTTTGATCACTGAGCTAAACTTGAAGAAGATGGGGGGGACTTCAGGCAATCAAGAAGAGCGATTTGTTAACCTAGATCCAATAACCACTACAGCGTGGGAGTTCTGATGACTTTTAATCCTGATTTTTTTCCCTGGGAAACCGAAGAACAAAACGATAACTGTCTGATGCAGTATCTCCAGCAGCAGCATCCTGAAACCCTTGAGAGAATAGCCCAATC
>NZ_JASJFF010000309.1:0-4703 GCF_030065435.1 Microcystis sp. M53603_WE2 | reverse complement strand
TAGTGAAGATAGGCAAGAGGCAAGAGGCAAGAGGCAAGAGCGGGGTTAGATATGTGTAATTAATTTTGCCTAGGTACTTAAAAACTTTTGTCTGCCAAGGCACCGATCGATAGGATAATTGATAATCGGAACATCTGCTCTGAGAATATGTCTCTCGATCGCCGTCAATTTCTTTATCTTTTAGGTGCTACCCTTGGCACAGCCACTCTTGCTGGTTTTAACCGTCCCGCTTTTGCCGCTACCGGTCCCTATAGTCTCATTGCCCTACCCTATAGCTATGATGCCCTAGAACCTTATATTGATAAGGAAACGATGCAATTTCATCACGATAAACACCATGCTGCCTACGTTAATAATCTCAACACGGCAGTGGCAAAATATCCAGAATTGCAGAAAAAAACAGTAGTAGAATTAATTAAAAATCTTGACTCTTTACCCGCCGATATTCGCACCACTATCCGCAATAATGGCGGCGGCGATCTTAATCATACGATGTTTTGGCAGATTATGTCCCCCGATGGCGGTGGCGAACCAACAGGAGAAATAGGAGCGGCAATAATCGCTAAATTTGGCAGTTTCGAGGAATTTAAAAACGCTTTCAACCAAGCAGGTACTAAACTTTTTGGTAGTGGTTGGACATGGTTGGTTTTAAATAAGTCAGGAGAACTGGAAATTATCAGCACTGCTAACCAAGATAGCCCCCTAATGATGGGATTACAGCCAATTATGGGCAATGATGTCTGGGAACACGCCTATTACTTAAAATATCGTAATCAACGGGCTGAGTATTTAAAACAGTGGTGGAATGTGGTTAACTGGGAGGAGGTAAATCGCCGCTATGTTCAGGCAAAAGCTTAACGATGACAACTTTTACGGTTACAGTTCCCGCTACCACTGCTAATATTGGGCCCGGCTTCGATTGTCTCGGAGCGGCCTTAACCTTATATAATCAGTTTACTTTTACCCTGCTGCCAGCAACAACAGCTAACCCTGTCAGAATTATTGTCAAGGGAACTGAATCAGCTAAAGTTAGCCAAGGTGCTGATAATTTAATCTACACCTCTTTTTTGCAAGTTTATCAAAAAATAGGACAGAATCCGCCCCCTATCGTCATCGAGATCGGTTTAGGGGTTCCTCTGGCTAGAGGTTTAGGTAGTTCTGCCACTGCTATTATCGGCGGGTTAGTGGCTGCTAATCAATGCGCGGGGAATCCTTTATCTATGGGAGAAATCGAAGCATTAGCGATCGCCTTGGAGGGCCATCCAGATAATGTGGTGCCGGCTTTGCGGGGCAACTGTCAGCTATCGGCAGGATATAGCACAGATTGGGCTATTTGTCAAGTATTTTGGCAAAAAAATCTCATTCCCGTCCTAGCGATTCCCGATTTTGAACTGGCTACGGAAAAAGCTCGGGCGGTTTTACCGGAAAAAATTAGCCGTCAGGAGGCAATTTTCAATATTTCCCGCTTGGGTTTATTATTGCGGGGATTGGAGACGGGTAACGGCGATTGGCTGAGAATTGCCCTAGAGGATAAACTGCATCAACCCTATCGCCAATCTTTGATCCCGGGTTACGAAAAGGTGAAAAAAGCCGCCATTAACGCGGGTGCTTACGGGATGGTAATTAGTGGCGCGGGTCCCACCCTATTGGCTTTAACTAACCCCGACAATGCCCAAAAAACAGCAACAGAGATGAAAAATGCTTGGCAGCAAGTGGGGATTAACTCTGAGGTGAAAATTTTAGCTTTAGATACCCTAGGGGCCCAAGTAAACTGTTAAGAGTCCCTGGCAGATGGGTGTAGGGTGTGGGGTGTAGGGTGTGGGGTGTAGGGTGTAGGGTGTGGGGTGTGGGGTGTAGGGTGTGGGAAGAATCAATAAAAATAATCTCCTGACTCCTGACTCCTGACTCCTGACTCCTGACTCCTGACTCCTGACTCCTGACTCCTGACTCCTATCTCCTGACTCCTGACTCCTGACTCCTGACTCCTAACCCCACCAACAAACTTTTTCAGCAAACCCTAATTATTAAGAAAATGACGCAAATTACCGTTATTGGTGCAGGGATTGGCGGACTAACGGCGGCGGCATTATTGGCGCGTCGAGGTTATCAAGTCACAGTATATGATCAGGCGCTTGTACCTGGAGGTTGTGCCTCGACTTTTTCCCGTCGGGGTTTTACTTTTGATGTGGGGGCAACTCAAGTGGCAGGATTAGAAGTAGGGGGCATTCATCAGCGCATTTTTGCCGAATTAGGGATAGATTTACCCGATTCTGTCCCCTGTGATCCCGCTTGTGCTGTTTTTCTGCCGGGGGAAACCACTGCGATTAACGTCTGGCGCGATCCGCAAAAGTGGCAAGAGGAAAGACAAAAACAATTTCCGGGCAGCGAACCTTTTTGGCAATTATTACAAAAACTCTTTCAAGCAAGTTGGCGTTTTCAAAGTCGCGATCCAGTTTTACCCCCGCGCAACTGGTGGGATTTAGGGCAATTAATCGCCGCTTTGCGTGTAGATACTGCCATTACCTTCCCCTTTACTTTGATGACTGTGGGCGATGCTCTGCGATTATACGGCTTAGAGAGGGATAAACGCCTAAAAACCTTCCTTGATCTCCAGTTAAAGCTTTATTCCCAAGTTACTGCTGATGAAACCGCTTTACTTTATGCCGCCACCGCTTTAGCAGTTTCTCAGTCTCCCCAAGGTTTATCCCACCTTCAGGGTAGTATGCAGGTATTAAGCGATCGCCTAGTAGCAGCTTTGGAAAAATACGGCGGTAAATTGCAAATGCGTCACACAGTGGAAAAAATACTGACAGAAAAGGGAAAAGCCACCGGAATTATCGTCATAAATCAAAAAAATGGCCAAATATATCCAGAAATGGCCGATGAGATTGTGGCTAATATCCCGATCCAAAATTTACCACAATTAATCGATCGCGAAGCCATTCCCAGTCTTTATCACCGGAGAATTGAAAAACTTCCCCCCGCATCTGGCGCTTTTGTGGTTTACTTAGGAGTCGATCGCGCTGCTATTCCCCCCGATTGTCCCCCCCATTTGCAATTCCTCTACGATTACGATGGCATAATCGGCGAAAATAACTCTTTGTTTGTTTCCGTGAGTAAAGAAGGGGATGGCCGCGCCCCAGCGGGAAAAGCGACGATTATTGCTTCTTCCTTCACCGATACCAGTCTTTGGTGGCGAAAAGGAGAAGATAATTATCAGCAATTAAAAGCAGCATACACCCAAGAGGCGATCGATCGTCTCGGTAATTATTTCCATCTTAGTCCTGATCACATCGTTCACATCGAATCAGCTACACCTCGTACTTTTGAGCGGTTTACGGGGCGAAATCAGGGCATTGTCGGCGGTATTGGTCAAAGATTGTCCACTTTTGGCCCTTTTGGAGTAGCGACGCGCACTCCGATCCCCCATCTTTGGTTAGTGGGAGATTCCACCCATCCGGGGGAAGGCACTGCCGGAGTCAGCTATTCGGCACTCACGGTAGTTAGACAGATTGAGAATCAATTATTAGCTTCTAGTTAGGGTCTGCTGAATAAATCTAAAAACCTTGCTGGATAAGACTTTTAGCCTTTTTTGAAATCCAAAAGTACCAGATATGGCAGTGATCGGGGTAAAATTCAGGTACTTTTTCCCTGAAAATTAGGTAATTGACCCCCTCAAAATCGGTAAAACCCCACACCCCACACCCTACACCCTACACCCTGCCCCTAGGAAAAACTTTTTCAGCAGACCCTAGTTAAGTGGGTGGGTGGAATTAAATCCGACATTCCGCACATCTTCATATACCTTTATATATTTTTACATTCCCCAAGATGTTTTGACGAAAAAGCTTCATTGTAGAAACTACTATTGAGAACATTTTCAATAATTGATTTTTTCTGAGAAAACAAATTACAATTCTTCACCTTGATGAAAATCGATCCTTGTAGCTACAATCTTTACTGGCAAAGGGTTGTAAGCAATGTATTAGTAAAAATTATCAATTGAATGTTAAGAAGTGCGGAAGGTGGGTTGTAATTATTCCTTACAAAGATGAGAGGATTTTTCGTACCTGCTCTGATACTCTGGTTTTTATTCACCTTTAATGAGAGGAAATAACCTAGTGAAGCTCAATGCCCTTAATTCTTTAGCTTTCGCCACAGGGACAGTAACTCTACTGTTAAGTAGCGTGTCTTCTGTTAGTGCTTATACCATTTATACAAATCGGACTGCCTGGGAAGCGGCACTCGCCACTAACCCCTCGTACAAGATTACCATTGATACCTTTAGCAATACTATTTCTTCGGCACAGTCAATTACCCTAGATTCAGGGATTGTTTCCACTAATTCCGCTCCTCCCACACTGCCTAATTCGTTTAATAACAACAGTGTCAGCATCGTCAATCCTGGTGTTTACGATAATGCTTCCGGTACACTTGCGGGTGCTTCTGATACCATAACCTGGCAGTTTCCTGCTACCGTGTTGGCTTTTGGTGCTGACTTTTCCCGCATTGATGAGTTAACTCTTACTGGCAATTTCGATGGCACAGGAGACCAAACTATTTCTATCAATCCTACAATTGGTGGAGAGAATGGGTTTCTCGGTATTATCGGGACAGCAGAATTTAGTTCTGTTATCTTTGCCAATAATACAACAGATGTCGATAGTTTTAGTATTGACAATGCTTCCTTTGCCACCAAAGTT
>NZ_JASJFF010000148.1:0-1829 GCF_030065435.1 Microcystis sp. M53603_WE2 | reverse complement strand
TTGAGTTATTAATTGAAAGTATTCGGGTGTTGCGTAATTTGCGGGCCGAAGCGGGGATTAAACCGGGAGCAACGATCACGGCAATTTTACAGACAGAAAACAGCCAAGAATTAGCTATTTTGCAACGCGGACAAGTGTACTTAAAAGACTTGGCCAAGATCGAAAACTTAATTTTGACTGCCAAATTAACCGAGGAAGTCAATCAAGCGATCGCCGGTGTTGTCGCTACGGTAGAAATCCTCATCCCCCTGTCCGGATTGGTTGATATATCGGTATTGGCTGGGAAATTAGCGAAAAATTTAGCTAAAGTAGAAGGGGAAATCAAGAGTTTGAGCGATCGCTTGAATAAACCTAGCTTTGTCGAAAAAGCTCCAGAAGCTTTAATCCAAAAAACGAAGCAAGCTTTAGCAGAGTCCGAAAAACAAGCCCAAATTCTCCAAGAACGCTTAAAACGTCTGCATTAACGGAGGCAGGGGTAATTTTGGGGATTTTCCGAAAAATAGGGCAGTTTTCAGGCTACCCTAACCAGAAAATTAATCGCCAAAATGGGAGATAATCGCGTCGGCAAATTCGGAACATTTCAGGGGAGGATTAACGGGAGGTTCCATCAGACGCGCTAAATCGTAGGTAACTTGTCGATTAGCGATCGCTGCTGCGATGCCTTTTTTAATCAAATCGGCTGCTTCTTGCCATCCCATGTATTCCAACATCATCACCCCGGAAAGAATCACCGAACCGGGGTTAATTCGGTCTAAACCGGCGTGTTTAGGGGCTGTGCCGTGGGTTGCCTCAAAAATAGCGCAAGTATCGCCAATATTCGCCCCGGGTCCCATCCCTAAACCACCGACGATCGCCGCTGCCGCATCGGAGAGATAATCGCCATTCAGGTTCATGGTAGCGAGGATCGAGTATTCATCGGGACGGGTTTGGATCTGTTGGAAGATACTATCGGCAATGCGATCGTTAACCATAATTTTATCTTTCCACTGGCCATGGCCGTGGGTTTCCCAGATAGCATCGAGAACACTGGTCACTTCTTGGCAGATTTTGGCTTTTTTCTCGTCCGTGAGGGCATCATAACCCGGTTCCACCATGCGGGCGTTATCTTCGATGCTCAGATCAGGGTTTTTCTCCTTATTGCTCAGGATCCATGATTCCATCTCGGTAACGCACACATCCCGGAATTCACTTTTAGCTAATTCGTAACCCCAATCCCGAAACGCCCCTTCGGTATATTTCATAATGTTACCCTTATGGACGAGAGTAACCTGATTTTTCGGTTTCGGTAAAGTCAGCGCTCGTTCGATCGCCCGGCGGACTAATCTTTGGGAACCCGTCTTACTAATCGGTTTGATCCCGATACCCGCATCGAGGGGAATTTGTTTTTTCCCGTGTTCGGGAGTGGCGGGAATTAGTTCCGTGTTGAGATAATTAATCAGTTTATCGGCGATTTCCGTGCCTTGTTTCCATTCGATGCCGAGATAGATATCCTCGGTATTTTCCCGATAGACGATGACATCGAGTTTTTCCGGGGTTTTATGGGGGGAAGGGGTTCCCGCATAGTAACGACAGGGACGAACACAGGCATAGAGGTCAAAAATTTGCCGCAAAGCCACATTCAGGGAACGAATGCCGCCACCGATCGGAGTGGTCAAGGGACCCTTGATGGCAATACCATATTCTTTAATCGCTGTCAATGTATCTTGGGGTAGATATTGATAGGTCCCGTAGATTTCGCAAGCTTCATCGCCAGCATAGACTTTAAACCAATGGATTTTCCTTTGACCAGCGTAGGCTGTGGCGATCGCTGCATCGATAACTTTTTCGGT
>NZ_JASJFF010000543.1:0-8263 GCF_030065435.1 Microcystis sp. M53603_WE2 | reverse complement strand
GGTCCCCAACACGCAAACCGCTTGGGAGACTTATTACAACAAGTTTTTGACGGTTCCCAGGTGGTGGCCACCGAACCCATCCACATCATGGAAGATATCACCAAACCGCGCCGGGATAGCAATATTACCGCTTGGGTGAACGTCATCTATGGTTGTAATGAACGCTGTACCTATTGTGTGGTTCCGGGGGTGCGCGGGGTGGAACAATCTCGCACTCCTGCGGCAATTCGAGCAGAAATGGCACAATTAGGACAACAGGGTTATCAAGAAATCACCCTTTTAGGTCAAAATATCGATGCCTACGGACGGGATTTACCCGGAGTGACGGCAAGCGGCCGACATCTGCACAATTTCACCGATTTACTCTACTACGTTCACGATGTGGCCGGCATTGAACGTCTCCGTTTTGCCACCAGTCACCCCCGCTATTTTACCGAACGTTTGATTAAAGCTTGTCAGGAATTACCTAAAGTTTGTGAACATTTTCATATCCCTTTTCAATCGGGGGATAATGATATCCTCAAGGCCATGAAACGGGGCTATACTCAGGAAAAATACCGACAAATTATTGCTAATATTCGCGATTTAATGCCGGATGCTGCCATTAGTGCCGATGCGATTGTCGGATTCCCCGGAGAAACAGAGGCACAGTTCGAGAATACTTTAAAATTAGTCGATGAGATTGGTTTTGATCAATTAAATACGGCGGCCTATTCTCCCCGTCCCGGCACTCCGGCCGCTATTTGGGATAATCAATTAAGTGAGCAGGTAAAAAGCGATCGCTTACAAAGATTAAATCATTTAGTGGCCACAAAAGCCGCTGAACGTTCCCAAAGATATTTAGGCAGAATTGAGGAAATTTTAGTGGAAGACGTTAACCCTAAAGATGCTGGTCAAGTTATGGGAAGAACTAGAGGCAATCGCTTAACTTTCTTTACGGGAGATATTGAGGAATTGCGAGGCAAATTTGTTAAGGTTAAAATTACCGAAGTCCGTCCCTTTAGTTTGACGGGAGTGATCTTTTAATAGTTAACAGTGACCCCTCAGCAGTGAAAAAAGGCAATAGCTATCGGGAATAATTGGCCAAGTAGGTAGCTGTTAAAAATTGTCAGATACCCCCCTTATCAAGGGGGGCAGGGGGGATCAAAGGCAAAATCTATCTTCAATTTAATTATAACTAATTACTTACTTTATGGATATTATCGCTATTTTGCAGCAAGATTATCAAAGATTTCCCCTCGATCAAACCTATGATATTTATGCTGATAACGTTTATTTTCAAGACCCTCTCAATCAATTTCGGGGGATTAAACGCTATCGGGAAATGATTGGTTTTATGAGTCAATGGTTCCAAGCTATCAAGATGGATGTCCACGCAATTGAACAGCAGGGAAATATTATTAATACCCGTTGGACATTGCACTGGACAACTCCTTTACCTTGGCGGCCCCGCATCGCTATTTCTGGAGGCAGTGAATTAACTCTCGATGACAATAATCTGATTATTTCTCATATCGATTATTGGGATTGTTCGCGCTGGGATGTGCTGCGTCAGCATTTACCTTTTCCCGGTTCTTAACTAGGGTCTGCTGAAAAAGTTTTTCGTGGGGACAGGGTGTGGGGTGTGGGGTGTGGGGTGTAGGGTGTGGGGTGTGGGGAGAATAAATAAAATAATCTCCTATCTCCTGACTCCTGAATACTGACTCCTGAATACTGACTCCTCAAAACCTAAGACTCTGTACCTCACAACTATGGAAATTGCTATAGATTTTTTAACTGGAAAATGCCGACCAACGAGCGCTCGTTTGCTTGACAAAATCCTGTAAAAATGCTAGGCGCTGATTTTGTTCCCAGACCTGTTTAACTTTATTCTGCAAACTCGTCCAATTCCAATCATTATTCAGCTGCTCGTTAATTTCCTGTTCTTGGAAATATTCAATTAAAGTTAAACCAGCTAAACGAGTTAGATAGGCTGCCCCAATTCCCTGCACTGTACCACCAGCGATATAAGTAATCGCATTTCCCTTGAGAATCGTTCCTAATGCCTGGGTTGTCACTTCTACCATGCCTAATTGTACCATCATCTTCCCTAGGGTGGCCATGGCTGTTTTTGCTTGTTCAAGGGACATTTTTTGTTGATAAATTGCCCCTAAATCCACTAACATTTGAGCGTTAGTAGCTGCCGCTAAAACTAAATCTAGGGCCGCGAGAGGATTAGCAAAAGTGGCAGTAGCGGCTATCCATTGGTATTGTTCGATAACAGGTAAAGCCTTTTTGCGTCGGGATTGATTGAGTAATTGTTTGGTTTCCTTTGCTAATTCTAGCGCTTGTCTCCAGATAGTTCCCAGAACTAATTCGGACTTTTCTTGTTCGATAATTTTTCGGAGATGATTATCTAAAGGAGCGATAACTACCGTTTGGGGTTCCGTCCATTCCTTGATTTCCCCATTGCTTTGATGTTGACGAACTTTTAGGGGTTCAGGGGCAGCGGCTATGGCTAAAATATGATGAGCAGGAATAGTTTCTTTCAGTCTTTGTTTTAGGGAAAGGAGAATTTCTTCTCTGGTTTCGGCGGGTAAACGATCCTGTTTATTGAGTAACAGGATAACACGCTGGTGCATTCGATCGAATTGCTGGAGGATTTGCCATTCGGAATCGGTTAAATCCCCATTGATCAGATACAAAACTAAGTCGGCTGCCAGGGACTTTTTCTGGTTAGCGGTGCAGTCGAGAGTCAGAAGCGGTTCCGTTTCCAGAAAAGCGATAGATTCTCCAAAGTTGCCGCTTTCTAGTAGTTTTTTTAAGGCAGTTTTACCAGTTTTTCTAGCGCCGGTAATGGCAATTTTCAGGTCTTGGCGACTAAATTCTTGGTTTAATTGGGTTAAAGTGGTTTTCAGTGGGGTTAAGTCTTGATTGGGGTCTTCTTTGGCCAGATAATTAATTATCTTCTCGGCTTTGCTAATCGCTTGTTTAACCTTTTCTAGACTCAGGGGAGTGGGGGGGGAAAAATCGATTTTCGAGTTGGGTTTTTGCCAAAACCAGATACCGGCACCAAGGACAAACGCACCTAAAATACCCCAGGAACCGATTTCGCTCAGTTTACTATTGAGAGTTTCCCCCAGGGTTAAAGCGATGGTAATGCCTATCCCCGTCACTAAAATCGGTTTACCCAATCTTATCGTCATTTTTCCTCATCCTCGCCAACTGCTGTGATTATTCTAGCTTTTTTGTGCTGGATTTCATCCCAAACTGAACTTTTTAGCCGACAATTCCCTGCGTTCGCCCCGGCCGCTCTTGCCTAAAAAGCCCTAGATATGTCATAATGATCGATTGCGTGTAAATTTACCCGATCCCCTGTTGTTATGGCTAGTAAAAAAGGCGTTCGCCTAATCATCACTGTAGAATGCACGGAATGCCGCAGTAATCCCGATAAGCGTACCCCCGGCGTTTCTCGCTACACCACCAGCAAAAACCGTCGCAATACCACCGGCAGACTGGAAATCAAGAAATACTGTCCCCACTGCAATAAGCACACCGTCCACAAGGAAATTAAGTAAGCACACTTTAGTTAAAAAGTCAAGCAATCTTTACAAATCTATGAGCTACTATCGTAAACGTCTCTCCCCCATCTCCCCCAGTCAACCGATTGACTACAAAGACACCGAACTCCTCCGCAAATTCATCACCGAACGCGGCAAACTCCTACCTAGACGCATCACCGGTTTAACTTCTAAACAACAGCGAGATTTAACGGAAGCGGTAAAACGGGCCCGTTTAATGGCTTTATTGCCTTTTGTCAACCAAGAAGCCTAAATTCAGTGATCAGTAATCAGTAATCAGTGAGCAGTGATCACTGAAAATAACACATATAAGTAATAGGACAAAATTAACTTCTTGGTGAGGATAGGCACTCATGCACTCATGGAAGAAGTAGTTAGATATACTGAATTAATTGTGTCTAGCTACTTAACTTAAAACTTAAACCTGATCACTGATAACTGGTCACTGATAACTGATAACTGATAACTGATAAGCGATCTCAGTATATTGGGGTTGCTTTCTCGTTTTTGCAAAGAAATATATCGAAATCGGCAGCGGATAGGAAAATTCGTGCGAGAATCTTAAAAAATAATTAAATCGCTCTAGGAGTAGCCAACGATTTTGTGATTATCGATCCAAATCCACCAATTAGCACAATAGGAGGCTCTTATGGAAAAGCAGCCGTCAGAAATCGATACCGAGTTGGATGCACAGCTAAAAGAGGAGGATTCCGAGCAGTTTCTGCGTAGTATATTTAATTCCGTGCAAGCGTCGATTTTTGTGGTGGACGTGCTGGAAAATAGAGATTTTCGCTATGTGGGGTCAAACCCCGTTCATGAACGCTGGACAGGATTGCGTTCATCAGAGATTAAAGGCAAAACTCCCGAACAAATCCTTCCCCCCGATGATGCGCGTAGTGTGCGGCAACACTATAGTGATTGTGTACGTTACGGAACGACTATTTCCTACGAACAGTATTTACCTTTTCAAAATATACCCTACTGGTGGCTAACAACTTTAACACCCCTACGGGATAACAATGCGCGCATCTATCGTTTAGTGGGAACCAGTACCAATATCACCGAACGCAAACAGGCCGAAGAAGCTTTAAGATTACAAGCAGAACGGGAACAACTACTGGGGGTAATGCAGGAAAGAATCCGGCAATCGTTGGATCTCGATCGCATTTTGCAAAGAACCGTTAAAGAAGTGCGACAATTTCTCAACTGCGATCGAGTGTTAATTTATCGTTTATTTCCCGATCATAGTGGCATGATTGTGGTGGAATCCCATACTGCGAGGATTAATTCTGTCTTAGGAAACAGGATCCAGGATCCCTGTTTTAATTTATCCCCAGAACGTCTGGAAAATTATCGTCGCGGGAGAATTCAGGTTATTGAAAATGTCCATAATTCGGGACTTGATCCCTGTTATCGCAACTTACTTACTTCTTTGCAAGTACAGGCTAACTTAGTGGTGCCAATTCTCTGCGATAACCAACTCTGGGGGTTACTAATTGCCCAAAATTGCCAAAAAACTCGCTCTTGGCAATCCCAAGAAATCGATCTGCTCAAACAATTAGCCATTCAAGTGGGAATTGCCATTCAACAAGCAGAACTACACGAACGGGTAAAATGCTTGAATACTGCCTTAGAATCGGAGGTTCAGCAAAGAACCGCCGAATTGCAGATGACTTTGAAGTATGAAGCATTAATCGGACGGATTACCGAAAAAATTCGTGATAGTCTCGATGAAAATCATATTCTGCAAACCACCACTAGGGAATTAGTCCAGGTTTTACCCGTAGAACGGGCCCAAATTGAGCTTTATGATCCCAGTCGCAGCAAAGCCACCATTGTCCACGAATATACCACTCAAAAGCTTATCTGTCAGGGAATTACCCGTCAAATTAGCGATTTTCCCGAAATCTATCAACCGCTGCTGCACAAACAAATTTTACAATTTGTTGATCGTCTTCCCCTTGGTAATCCGCAAATTGGTCGTGTTAACCGTTGCGCTTGTGCTATCTTTGACGATCAGGGTTTTTTGGGCAATCTTTGGCTAATTCGACCAGCTAATCATATTTTTAACTCTTTAGAAACTAATTTGATTCAACATATTGCCACCGAATGTGCGATCGCTATTCGACAAGCGCGACTTTACGAATCTTCCCAAGCACAAGTGAGGGAATTAGAAAAACTGGAAAGATTAAAAAGCGAATTCCTGAAAACCCTTTCCCATGAACTGCGAACCCCGATTACCAGCATTCGTCTAGCGGTGGAAACCCTAGAAAGTCTCCTAGAAGATCAAGGGATCGAGATCGATCCAGAGAATTCGATCGGTCAACTGTTGCAAATTCTTAACATTGAATCTCAACGTCAGAGTAAGTTAGTTAATGATCTGTTGACTTTAACCTATCTGGATGCGGAAAGCGAACCCCCGGCGATCGAAACAATCGACTTACTTTCTTGGCTACCCTTATTAGTGGAACCTTTTCGCACTCTCACCCGCGAGCGACAACAGCAGTTAATTGTAGATATAGATGGGGATATACCGGAGATTAACACCAGTCTGTGTCATATCGAGCGCATCATAGCGGAATTACTGACCAATGCTTCTAAATATACCCCAGAACAAGGAATAATTCGGGTAAATGTCTGGCGTGCGGACGAGCAAATATTAATTAGTGTGAGCAATTCAGGGGTAGAAATCGTCCCAGAGGAATTATCAAAAATATTCGCCCCTTTTTATCGCATTCCTAACCACGATCCCTGGCGCTACAGTGGTACTGGTTTAGGTTTAGCTTTGGTCGGCAAACTGATTAAACCCCTGAATGCTACCATCGATGTCACCAGTGCCAACGCTGTCACCACCTTTACCCTCACCCTGCCAATCTAGTCGAGCGGAAAACTTTTTAGAAAAAAACCTTGCAATTATTTCGAGGGCGTGCTATGTTGAGAAAGGACAAAAAAAACGCCGAGATAGCTCAGTTGGTAGAGCAGAGGACTGAAAATCCTCGTGTCCGCGGTTCAAATCCGCGTCTTGGCATCGGAAAAACAATAGAATTTGCCCTGTATTTACTTTCTAGTCTGCTAGGTTTTGTAAATGCAAGAATAGGCGGTGAGAATGCGTCTTAGCTTATCAGTGATGATACGGGCTGCCTATCTTCGCTCGGATTTGGATCTTCAGTTCACTGATAACTGATAACTGATAACTGATAAGTCTCCCCAACCAGCAACTACTTTTTGATTTTGGGCTTGACGTAAGCGGTCACGGATTAAGATAATCTAACAAGTATGTACGACAATGAAATCCTAGACCCTAGCAACTCCTTAAATAATCCTCTCGATGGGAGCGATCCAGATCAAGCAGCGGAAATCCCCCCCGATCCAGAGGAAATGCTCTCATTGCTTACTTCTGATCATCTGAGCGAGAGAATGATCGCGGCCCGCGCCTTTTGTGAATTGCGTGACGAAAGAGCGATCGCCCCGTTACTGGAGATGTTAAACGATGTCTGTCCCCTGGTGCGTGTCAGTGTCGCCTATGCTTTGGGCAGAAATCCCAGTCTTAGCGCCGTGGAGCCTTTAATCGAGCTACTGGCCAGAGATTGGAATGGTTACGTCAGAAAAGGGGTAGTTTGGGCCCTGGGTAACTGCGGAGAGCGCAGAGCGATCGAGCCTTTGGTTCATGCTCTCAAAACTGATATTTCGGCGGTGCGATTATGGGCCGCCAGTAGTTTGGCCCAGATTGCCAAGGTCAATTATGAAGATATCATCACCGTGTTGCCGCCTTTAATTGAAGGATTGCGCCGGGATTTAATCGCAGCGGTGCGGAGTAATTGCGCTTGGTCGATCGGTCAATTATGCCGAGAATTGCCCTTAAATGTGATTTATGCCACGGCGATCGATGCTTTGATCGAGGCCTTGGTGGAAGATGAGGATTTAGGTGTCAAGGAAGATGCCAGGGGTGCTTTATTAAAAGTGGGCGACCCGAGAGGATTACAATTGATCGAGGAATTAGAGCTTGAAGGAATTATCTAAACCGCTAATTTTGGGCGTTACGGGGGCATCAGGACTGATTTATGCCGTCCGTACTCTCAAATATCTACTTTTAGCCGACTACACGATCGATCTAGTGGCCTCCAAATCAGCTTACACTGTCTGGCAAGCAGAAGATAATGTGCGGATGCCTCCAGAACCAGAGCTGCAAGAACAATTTTGGCGCAGTCAATCCGGGGTGATGGAAGGGGGAAAACTACGCTGTCATCGTTGGGGTGATGTGGGGGCAACGATCGCCAGTGGTTCCTATCGCACCCTTGGTATGGTAATTATTCCCTGTAGCATGAGTACAGTGGCCAAATTAGCGGGGGGGTTAAGTTCCGATTTGCTAGAAAGGGCGGCCGATGTGCAGATTAAGGAGGGCAGAAAATTGGTTGTAGTGCCGCGAGAAACCCCTTTTAGTTTAATTCATCTGCGTAATTTAACCACTTTAGCCGAGGCGGGCGTTAGAATCGTGCCAGCAATACCGGCATGGTATCACCATCCCCAATCGATCGAGGATTTGGTCGATTTTGTCATCGCTCGTACTCTCGATCAGTTAGATATCGATTGTGTGGCCATTAATCGCTGGCAAGGACATTAACAGTTATCAGTTATCAGTTATCAGTTATCAGTGGGTAAGTTATCAGTTATCAGTGGGTAAGTTATCAGTTATCAGTTATCAG
>NZ_JASJFF010001186.1:0-1907 GCF_030065435.1 Microcystis sp. M53603_WE2 | reverse complement strand
GGGGTAAACTTTCATCGGTAGCGCCTTCCGTCAAACGACAGAGTTCTTCTCCCACCACCGATCCCATGCTACCCCCCATAAAACGGAAGTCCATCACCCCTAAAGCGAAGGGTAAACCATCGATCGTCCCCGTTCCCGTCCGGACAGCATCCGTCAGACCGGTTTTTTCTTGGGTTTCTCGGATGCGATCGCTATAACTTTTCCGATCGCGAAATTTGAGCGGATCCGTCGGTCGAATCTGTTCATCGAGGCAATTCCAAGTATTAGCATCCACTAACTGGCGAATTCTTTCTTCACTTTCCACCCGATTATGATGACCGCAATCGAGACAAACCAGTTGATTAGCTAATAAATCCTTCGTATAGGACAAAACGCCGCAATTGGGGCATTTTGTCCATAAACCATCGGCTATTTCTCGTTCCTGTTGTTGTTGAACCTTGGGTTCTGTTTTTTGGCGATTTGCAAACCAATCAAATAGAGACATAGTTTAAAATAAAGATAATTTATCGACTTTCTTCTAGGGGACTTAATAACAAAAGTGCTGTCCAGCGATCTTGGGGACGGACTTGTAGGGCGGCCTGATGACCCTAGCCGCAATAAACACCAAGGCCAATAGCGATAACGCGACTGGGGATGTCGTGAGCTTTGAGCATTTCCTGTAGCCAATCGGCTTACCCTAGACTGGGGGTTGTTCTAATGGTGATCCAAGACACGGAAGACTATTGTATCAAGATTTAATTACAGGATAACTTTTTTACAAGAAAGGGAAAAAAATGGTTTGATAGGCTGAGATGATCTTATCACTCCAAAAGACACTCATCAGAGCGCCGAGGGCAAGAAATGGCCCGAAGGGTATAGCTTGTTTTTTCCCCATTTTACCGAGAAAAATGCCCGTCATACCGATGGCCGCCCCGATAGCGCAGGCCAAAAAAGCGGTGACTAATAATGCTTGCCATCCTAACCAAGCACCGATCATGGCCGCTAATTTCGCGTCCCCTCCCCCCATGGCCTGTTGTCTGAGGGCAAAACTTCCCCCCCACCGGATCAGATCAAATAACCAGACTCCTAAAACCGCACTAGCGATCGCTGAAAAGAGATAGATAACAGTTTGATTATTTTGCCAACCTAAAAGAGTTTGGAAAACTATCCCTAAAACTAATCCCGATTGGGTGAGGGAGTTAGGAAGCGTCATCGTGTCAAAATCAATCAAAGCTAAAGCTAATAACCAACTGAGGAGAATCCAATAGCCGAGGGTCTGCCAAGAAAAGCTAAAATCTCCTAAAACCAGACAAAATAATAAACCGGTAAAAGTTTCGATCGCTGGATAACGGACAGAAATCGGGGTTTTACACCAGCGACAGCGACCCCCTAGCCATAACCAGCCTAAAACAGGTATATTCTCGCTTTTACCTAACCTATGGTGACATTTCGGACAGCGGGAAGGGGGATAAACTAGAGATATCCCCTTAGGTAATCTATAGATGACCACGTTTAAAAAACTGCCCACCGAGGCACCAAAAGCGAAGACAAAGGCAAAAGTAACTAGATGAAAGAGGGTTTCCATCCTTACACTGGCAGATAATTGATTAGTTTGTTATCGCCTATTATAGGGGATAAAGATGCCACTATCTCCCCTCTTAAGCATCCAGTAATAAGCTGTTCATAATTTAAATTGCTTGTTGAGACGAGGCGAGAGACACTCTGGCAAGAGGCAACAGTAAAGGGATTGGAGGAAATTCGGCTGATCATTAAGAATAAGCGGTTTAAATAGGGTTTGCTGAATAAATCTAAAAACCTTGTTGGATAAGGTTTTTAGACTTTTTTGACCTCAAAAAGTGCCGACCATTGGAGTGATTGGGGGGAAAATTCAGGTACTTTTTCCCTGAAAATTAGGTAGTTGACCACCT
>NZ_JASJFF010000485.1:0-1354 GCF_030065435.1 Microcystis sp. M53603_WE2 | reverse complement strand
GGTAAAACCCCACACCCCACACCCTACACCCTGCCACCAGGAAAAACTTTTTCAGCAGACCCTAGATAGATGGTTTCCTAGCTCTAAAAGGTGTAGTAATTGCGGGTATATTGCCCTTGAAAATGCCGTTAAATATTCGAGAGTGGGATTGTCCAATCTGTGGAACACACCATGACCGAGATATTAACGCTAGTAAAAACATTTTGGCCGCAGGACTTGCGGTGTCAGTCCGGGTCGCGACCATAAGACCAGAACAGAGTAAAACTGGGGCGGCAGGTGCGGAACCCCGCAAGGGAAAGAAGCAGAAACCTAAATCGTGAGGTTTGGGAATCACCGTCCGTTTACGGCGGTGAGGATGTCAAGGTCAAAGCCGACCGACGGAAGCTGTGGGTCGAGACTCCCTTTAGTCCCGCCCGTTCGCAAGCGTTTCTTAGGATCAGGGCGGCACTCGATCGGTGCAGGTGTCCTTTTTCTCTAGCGTTGTGGAAAGAGGGGAAAAGGTAACTATCGGGTTGAAATTCTTGCAGGTAAAGGTCGAGGATTTTCCGCAGGGCTGGATTGACGGGGATGGAACGAGTTCCCTTCTTACCTTTGGTAGTGGACTTCCTGAAGGTGATCGCCGCCCCCACATCGTTGACGGTCAGTTGCAGTGCCTCCGATATCCTGCAGCCAGTATGGAAACAGATGCCAAATAGACATCTATCCCGATCGTTATCGAAACCAGCGAACAGACGATCTAGTTCGACTTGAGAGAGAATTTTGGCTTGTCCGTTACCGTTAACTTTCACGATACTTCTGTTCTACTAGACAATACTGCACTATCGTCTAGTATAATGCCGCCAGTCGCTCGGAAGTCTTTTTCTTTAAAATAATTCTTTGGGCAGTTAGTTATGTTATAACATTTGTCATAACATAATTACGGAAGGTCATAGATTATGACAAGTCTAACGCTCCGAAAAATCGGCAATTCCATAGGTGTGATCTTACCGAAAGAGGTTTTATCCCGACTGAACGTAGAGGAAGGAGATCAGATTTATATCACGGAATCGCCAGATGGATACAGAATTTCTGGCTTTGATCCCGATTTTGAAGAAACCATGAAAGCTTTTGAAGATACTTACTCTCAGTACCGCAACGCCTTCAAGGAACTCGCCAAATAATCAGCAATTCTCATTTTGAAAAAAATCAGATAAAATTCTCTTATAGCAATTCCCATAGTTGTGAGGTACAGAGTCTTAGGTTTTGAGGAGTCAGGAGTCAGGAGTTAAGATTTTGGTGTACCTCATGAGATTGGGAAACGCTATATTTAAATAGAGAACTTGTGTAGAAGCATTCTTTTTTGACAGATAATTAG
>NZ_JASJFF010000897.1:0-3243 GCF_030065435.1 Microcystis sp. M53603_WE2 | reverse complement strand
TTGTGTGATAAGCACTGATTATCATTCGTAGGAGTCTTGCTAGGCAAGGCTTTGAAGACTATATTTCTATAAAATTATCCCTATTCTTCTTCCCTCCACACAGAAACCAGAAGAGCCCAAGAGGGCTACGCCACTAAGCTAAACGGCTTTTACTTCGGATCACCGATATAGACTCCAAAAGGGTTATAGCTGTTGGATCATGCAGGTTAAGCGCCGTTTAGCTTACTACCGAATCATTACCGGATTTGGGTCTAGAACTAGGCTTTATCTGGGAGAATGAAAATCTTTCGGTTATCTTGGCTGGAAACTTAGCCCATTGTCAAGCTCGTGCGCTCGTTGTTAAAGGCCAAGTTACTCCAATTACTCAAAATTTTATGAAGCATTTGAGTAAACACCTGACTTGATCGATGACAATGGCTCTATCCCGTTCTAGCTGTCAATAAATTATGCAAAGTCTTTTTCAACGTTCCCTAACTGAGACCAATTCTGGGGAAGAAGATACTCGTAGTCGTATTCTACAGGCCGCTTTACGTTTATTTGCCGCTAAGGGTTATGAAGGAACCACGACCAAAGACCTAGCAGGAAAAGCAAATGTGGCAGAAGGAACTTTATTTCGTTATTTTCCCAACAAAAAGGCGATTTTAATCGAAGTGGCCACTAGGGGATGGGTGGATATTCTCACCGACTTGCTGACGGAATTGAGCGAAATGGGCAGTTATAAAGCGGTAGCGCAGGTGATGCGACGTAGGGTGTTGAGAATGCGAGAAAATAGCGATTTATTGCGAGTTTGTTTTATAGAGGCCCAATTTCACCCCGAATTAAAAGAGCGGATTCAATCGGAGGTAATTGCCAAAATGACCGATGTGGCCGAGGCTTTTTTTCAAACAGCGATCGATCGTGGTATCTATCGTCCCATGAATCCGAAAATTGTGGCCCAGGTTTTTCTAGGAATGTTCGCAATTGCTGGTTTTTCCAGTGAAACTATTTTAGATGCCAATGCTTCTCCCTTCGCTTTACAAGAAATGGCCGAAGGTATTGCCGAAATTTTTCTGAATGGAGTGTTAGTTAAAGAAGTTTAATTATTGCCTATTTTCCCTTTCTTCCCCGACGGTTAACTTTTCTCCTATCTCCTCACCTAAGGGAAGATTTTTGATTTTTGCAGGAGATCTAATAGGTTCCCGCTCTAGAATTTCTCTGAAAAACTAGCCCTAGTAATGCCGATGAAACTCCTCTCACAATTTTCTGGGAAATTGATCGCTTTTTGGCTAACTTTCTCCGGTTTTAGTGGTTTATTTTCCCCTATTCCCGCTTTGGCCGCTGAAACCCTGACCTTGCGCCTAGGAATGGTCGAACAGGATATTAATATTCAAGAGTTAGAACAATATGTGGAAACTGGAAAATTATCTCCGAATTTACAGTCCTATCCAACAATTTTAACTGCTGCCATCCGTCAAGGTTTAGAAAAACATCTCTATGTGGATAGTCAAATCGCCCAGCAATTTCTAGAAAATTTATTCAACGAACAGGAAGGCAAAAACTTATTATCTCAGTTAAATCAGGCTCTTCCCGAAAGTAATCCCACCAGAATTAAAGCCACTTTATCTCTGATTCTCCAAACCAATGATAAAGTTAATATCTTTAGTTTTTTAAAAGCCTATCCCCAGAAAAAACTTACCCTAGACTTATTAGCTTTAACCTCCATAGCTAAACAACTAAATCAAAATCGTTTTAAAAACATTTTGCTCACCTCGCTTTTAGAACACTCGTTAAGTGCAAGTGATTCCGTCAAATTACCAAATCAATTTTCTCCCGATCAAAGAGGAAAAAATTTGGTTTTTAAACAGACACAATTTTTCTATGATTCTATCAGAAATAGAGCCGTTAAAACCGATATTTATTATTCGGTTGATAGTCGCGGCCCTTTAGTGATCATGTCCCACGGTTTTGCCGCAGATCGGCGTTTTTTACGTTATCTGGCCTTCCATCTCGCTTCCTACGGTTTGACAGTGGTTTCTGTGGAACATCGCGGCAGTAATATTAATGCTTTACTAACCGCTGCTCAAGGTTGGCAAATTAATAATTTATTGCCCGCATCAGAATTTATAGAACGGCCGAAAGACATCAGCTTTATTCTCAATGAATTAACCGCTTTAAACAAGGATAATAACAGTGAATTTCGAGGTAAATTCAATACCCAAAAAGTCACAATAATTGGTCATTCTTTTGGGGGATATACTGCTTTAGCTTTAGCCGGTGCGCGTTTAGAACCCTCCCACACTCGTCGAGTTTGTCAATCCCTAACCCCCTTGGAACGTTCCCCCGCAGATTGGCTACAGTGTGCGGTGACAAAGTTGGCCTATAAACAAATGTCTTTTCGTGATTATCGCATCGATCGAGCTATAGTATTAAATCCTGTTATTGGTTCCCTTTTTGCCTCTAATCTTGCCTCGATCACGATTCCCGTATTGATGTTATCCTCGACAGAAGACGGGATCACTCCCATTATTGAACATCAATTACAACCCTTTGAAAACTTATCAGGAGAAAAATATTTAATCCTTGCTCATGGTGCAACTCACATGAGTGCCACGGATATTATTTATCTGAATAGCACCATGGGACAAAGTACATTAGTGCCAGAAGTAATGGACGAAAAAGCCAACCCTCTCCGGGAGATGATTAAAGGGGTTAGTTTAGCTTTTATCGAACAATCAACCTCTTTTTCTGACCAGTATCAACCTTATTTAAGTAGCAATTATATCGAGTCTTTTAACAGTAAAGCTATTAATTTTCGGCTCACAAAAAAGTTACCTACTACCGTCACAGCATTAGCCAATTTTTTGACAGTTAATAAAACCCCGATTAAATCCGACACTTCCCCAAAACCATCCTCTTGGTTAGAGGAATCATGGATAGCGATAAATAGTCTATTTACTCCTCCCAATTTCCGCACCGAAAGTCTCAGTTCAGTTTTTGGTGAACTTCTTGATTATACCGATCGCACCTTTGATCCTTGGAGTTAAAATAGGGTTTGCGGCAAAAAGTTTGTTGGTGGGGTTAGGAGTCAGTAGCCGGTCGTCGGTCGTTTCAGGCTTTGTTGCCCTCTTTTTTTGTACCAGTTTATCTACTACAAGAAGGATAATGCCAGGTTTTTGAAGGTCTCAATCCTATATTCTTGCACTAACATCGGATTTTAACAGGTCAAAAGCCTTATTTTAAAAGGGTTTTACCATTATTCAGCAA
>NZ_JASJFF010000060.1:0-1234 GCF_030065435.1 Microcystis sp. M53603_WE2 | reverse complement strand
GTGGGGTGTGGGGTGTTGGGTGTGGGGTGTGGGGTGTGGGGTGTGGGGTGTGGGGTGTAGGGAGTGGGGTGTGGGGTGTAGGGTGTGGGGCGTAGGGAGTGGGGTGCGGGGTGTGGGGTGTGGGGTGTGGGGGGTAGGGTGTGGGGTGTGGGGGGTAGGGTGTGGGGTGTGGGGTGTGGGGTGTGGGGTGTGGGGTGTGGGGTGTGGGGTGTAGGGTGTGGGGTGTAGGGTGTAGGGTGTGGGGTGTAGGGTGTAGGGTGTGGGGTGTAGGGTGTAGGGTGTGGGGTGTAGGGTGTGGGGTGTGGGAATTAGGAATTAGGAAGTGGGGGGAATAAATAAAATAATCTCCTGACTACTGCCTTCCTTAACAACATAGCTATCGCTTTTTCGGAGTCAAGAGATGTTTCTATTTTTTCATCTTCATAAAGACAATTGCTGTCAAACCAGCGAGCCGAGTATTTTGGATGTAAGTAGGGAGGCACAATTATTTGTAGGATGGGTTAGCGGTAGCGTAACATGAGCAGGCGTTGGGTTTCATGCTTCAACCCAACCTACGTTCATCTATATTTAATTCCACCCACCCACTTATTTGTACTTCCTTGATATGTTTGTCTTTGAGTCTTTCAGTCAATGGGAATTTTAAGGAACCCATGCTTAACTTTAATCCTCGCAATAATCAGGGGGAAATGTCCGTCCGATCCAAAGCAGTCAGGGAGTTAAAAGTTTTTACTGTAGCTTTAGTGTATAGTGAAATATTCTCAACGTCAAGCCGCCCTAAAAGGCCGGGGTTTCAAACCGATTATTTTCGATGAAAAAATTAATTCTAGCCACGAGTAACCCGGGTAAATTAGCAGAGATAGGGGAATACTTAACTGATATTGACCTAGAATTGCAGTTAAAACCCGATGATTTAGAGATAGAGGAAACAGGGGCGACTTTTGCTGAAAATGCTTATTTAAAAGCTGCTCAAATTGCCCTAACATTGGGAGAATGGTCGATCGCTGATGATTCGGGATTGGAAGTAACCGGGTTAGGAAATGCCCCAGGGATTTACTCGGCCCGCTACGGTGAAAATGATCGAGAAAGAATCGATCGCCTCGTCAGAGAATTAGGAGATAATCAGGATCGCTCGGCCCGTTTTGTCTGTGTAATTGCGATCGCCCGTCCCGATGGTGAGATTGCCTTGAGCGCCACAGGAATCTGTACGGGAGAAATTTTAACCAGTCCTAGGGGT
>NZ_JASJFF010000120.1:0-1270 GCF_030065435.1 Microcystis sp. M53603_WE2 | reverse complement strand
GATAAATTCTCTCTAGCATTTTCTGGCTCTCGGGGTTTAGGTCTCTAATCAATCTCATTGTATTTTCCTGCTGCTTCGTTTTTTTATGTATTATACTTCTTAATTTTTTATTTGGGTAATTAATTTTGCATGACTACTTATTGTGTACTTTGGTATTGTGTACTTTGGTTTTGTGTACTGGATAAATAAAAAATGAAGCCCGCCGTATAAGCGGCTCCGGCGGAACAAACACTCGAAACCATAGTTAACACCAAAGCCAACCCCAGCAAAATCAACAGCCACCGCTTCGGCAATCCCGCCGTCACCCCCGTCACCCCAGCAAACTTCGTCCCCGTCAAATTCGCCCGACTAAAATTTGCCCCGCGTATATCACAACCACTGAAATCCGCCCCTGTTAAGTCCGCACCGCGAAAGTTACCACCCCGCAAGGATTCCCCCCAGAAATCCCGCCGCCCGTTTTTGTACTGTTCAATAACTGCTGCTGCCTTCATCGCCTACGAAATTGCCATACTATGCCCTCAATCTTACTACAAGTCAGAAAGCGGGTTTCTTGAGAGAATCCGATTGATACTCCCACCCCAGCGCTTCGGGATTCTTGGTTCAACGAGTCCACGTTCAAAAACCTGGCATTTTTATGGGCAATCGCGTCAGTTTCCACACCTCGCGTTCTAGAATATATCTGGATTTCCCCCATAGATATCTACTACAATAGCCGAAAACCCCTATCTATCAATGGATACACCCATTAACCTTTCTTAATCTACTCATGTTTCTTGTAATATTTCTTAATAGACGGGGATGGAGTATATTTGCTAGAATTTACTGACCGTAATTCTCCTGTGCCAGAAAAGTAGATTTATTCAGCCAACCCTAGATAAGTAGCTGGTTATAATTAAATTATGGATTGTGGGTTCGATCCCCCCTGCCCCCCTTGATAAGGGGGGTGTCTGAGAACTTTTAACACCTACCTACTTAGAAAGCCACTTAAGTAATTTTCTATGGAGAGTTAAATTATAAACCTCTTGCATAATTAATTTTTCAGGGTTCAAAAACGGCAAAAATAAGGATTAAATTGCATAAAATATGTAAATAGACCATTTAATTAATTATTATTCATTCTTAATTCTTAATTCTCCTGACTACTGACTCCTGGCTACTGACTCCTAACCCCAACAACAATTTTTGATTTTTACAAGAGGTCTATTATTATGTCTAGTTTAACGGCAATTCGTGAACATATTTTTGCTTGGGGAAAACGTACTTATATCAT
>NZ_JASJFF010001346.1:0-3645 GCF_030065435.1 Microcystis sp. M53603_WE2 | reverse complement strand
CGACCAACTACACGACGAGGACGGGGATGTTCGGGGATGGGGTGAGCCTCCACGCGGATGATTTCGCCCCCTTCCAGACGACGGGCCGCGCGAGCGCGAATACCAGCTTGTAGGTCTTTAATCATGGCTTTATTGACCTTCATTGTGCCAGTACCGACGGCGACGTGATCGTATTTGGGGAATACCCAAGCGTAGAAGTCGGGGGATACGTCTTTTCCTACATACATTTCCGCCAGGTCTTCGTAGTAGGCCATTTTATCTTGGGGAAGACGGATGCGTTCTTGGAAAGCGATCGCATAGTTGTAATCCCCGGCATCAATAGCTTTGGCAATGCGGGAATTAGCACCGTCGGCACCGATAACCACATCCACCTTCAGAGATTTCATTTCTCCTTGGGAATTGCCGTGGGAGTGATCGGCGTAGTGTAGGGTATAGGGATCGGTGCTATTGGTGGGAATGTCGAGACCGTAAACGGTTCCGTTGATTAAATGCGCTCCTAATTTATGGGCGCGTTCTCTCATAAAACCGTCGAGGACTTCCCGACGACACATTCCGATATATTCGTCTTGATTATCGAGATTAATATCGACTTCGACGTTAGAGGGGGAGATCATTTTCATTTTTCTCACCCGGCGATCGATAATTTCAGGAGGTAGGTCAAATTCGCTCACCATACAGAGAGGAATCGCTCCACCACAGGGTTTAGCATTATCTAATTTGCGTTCAAATAAATAGGTTTCAATGCCTGCTTTAGCTAATGTTTCTGCCGCCGAAGAACCGGCCGGCCCTGAACCCACAACAGCGACTCTTAACACTCAGGTTTTCTCCTACATACTTACGAGCGAGTACGCTTTGCAGTGTACCACAGGGGTTTAGCCGAAAGGAACGATATCCTCCGATTCTGCCCGATCTTGCAACAGTGCTTAACATCCTCTGTTACAAAAGTTTATTTTACTGCCCGTAGATGTTTTTTTATCGATGTGTTGTATTGTGTTACACCCGTAGAGAAAAAAAGTGCTAAACCCCTCTCCCAAACTGGGAAAAGGGGATAGGTGCGAGGATTGTTAAGCTCTTGCTTTCAACCAATCGCTAATAGCGGGGGGTAAATCCCGTTGCACTTTGCCACTGACATACATTCCGATATGTCCGACCGGGAAAGCACAAGCGGTATAGTCAGAAGTACCGATATAATTCCCTAAAGCGAGGGAAGAAGCGGGAGGGACAAGGTGATCTTTATCCGCATAAAGATTGAGAATTGGCATAGTCAGATTGTGTAAATCTACCCGTTTATCTCCTAACATCACTTCCCCTTTAATCAGTTTATTTTGCTGATAGAAATCCTTGAGAAACTGTCGATAGGATTCTCCCGCTTGGTCGGGACTATCAAAAATCCATTTTTCCATACGCAGAAAATTAACTAATTTTGATTCGTCTTCCATGATGTCAGGAAAATCAAGGTATTTCTGATAGCCTAACTGTAAAGGTTTCAATTCCAGAAACTCTAAGTTGAGAAAATCTCCCGGGATATTGCCCATGGTATCTACCATTAAATCGATGTCTAATGCTTCGGCTCCCAAGGAACACCCCCCGCGCATATTTAAGAGGGTCTCGGTTTGATAAAAGTCCACCGGTGTCACCATTGTCACCAGATTTTTTACCTTATCGGGATAGAGGGAACTATAGCATAAACTAAAGGTTCCTCCCTGACAGATTCCTAACAGATTAATTTTGTCGAGATGGTGACTTTGACGAATAAAATCGACGCAATTATCGACATAACCATTGATATAATCATCAAGGGTTAACCAGCGATCGCTTCTGGTGGGATATCCCCAATCAATTAAGTAGATATCTAAGCCTAATTTCAGCAGATTTGCCACTAAAGAACGCCCTTCCTGTAAATCTACCATGTAGGGACGATTGACCAAAGCATAAACCATCAACAAGGGAATCTCGAAGGGTTTTTCGACCACGGGTTTAAAGTGGTAGAGAATGATTTTATCTTCCCGATAAACTGCTTCTTTTTCCGAGACTCCACACTGAATATCTTCTTCTTTAACTCGTTTGAGATTGTCTAAACCTTTGAGATTTTTTTGAGTTAATTCTAGATAATCTTGGGTAAAATCTTCCAGTTTCACTTGCGTCAAAAATGGCCACATAATTTAATTCTCCTAGAAAAGTGGGGAAGTGGGGATTTTTCAGTGAGCAGTGAACAGTAAACAGTAATCAGTGAAAAGAAAGTTCCGAAGTTTTCACCTAACACTATATACTGAAAACTGCAATCCGATAACTGATAACTGATAACTGATTGTCAAGCACAATTAACTAATTGTTACTTTCTACTGCTTTTTTTTCTCCTAAAGCTTTTTTGAGACTTTTTACCTCTTTGCGTAATTCATAGATAGTCCGATGAATTTCATCGACTTCGCTGCGGGTGGGCAGATTCATCGAACGCAGGTAAATTTCCATCAAATCCTGCTGTTTGAGGCGATAATCATTGAGGGAATTAATAAATTTTCCCCTTACTTTTAGGTTTTCTGGTTGACAAAAAGCCTTTTCAAAAATATCATCAGCGACGACACTCCACACATCTTGAAATTCTCGCCAATCCTTGACAGGTTGACCTTTTTCTGCTAAGAAAACTAATTTTTTAGTTAAAGCTTCAAAGGATTTAACTTGAATATCAGCCAGCACAATTTGATAGTTAATACTAGCCTGATAAAGAATGCGCCAAGTTTCAAAACTATCGAGTAATTTGCGGTTAAATTCTCGCGGCAATCCCAATAAAGGCATCTGTAACCATTGGCCAAAAGTTTCATCATAAAACTTCTGCCAATAGATATTATTGAGTTCGATCAAAGAAGAAGTATTACCTAACCAAGCTTTGGTTATTGTGTCATTTGACAGGACGAAAGGATCGAACCATAAATGATTGAGACTTTGTAATTGTTGCAGGTAAATTGTCCATAGTTGACTGACATCTTGACTACTTTGGGAAGTGGTAGTAGTAAAACTATTCAGTTGACCGCGCATCTGTTGGGTATAATTATCTAAAATTGTTTGCCAGTCTTCTCCTGTTTGCATTTTCGGGAAGATACTTTCCCAAGCTTCCACCGATAATTTTAGGAATTTGATCAATAAATCCCGATTATCGAAATAGCGCTGGGTTGCCTCTTGTAATTCTGGTTTAATATTGCCCATAGGAGTCGGTATCGCCCCCATCATATCAAACCAACTTGACCACATTTTTGCCCCGGTTTCTGTCCAAAGATTGACGTAATCGGTAGCCATCTCACTCCAAGCTTGTGTCGGTTTATCCATTATTTTTGCCCTTTTCCTTTAACGCTGATTTCGCTAGTTTACTAACCTACTCTACACCCGATAACTGATAACTGATAAGTCATATTTTTCCAGACTTGGCAATTTTTGCTAGTAATCTTAACGCTTCATTGACTGAGGCTGAATCTTGAAAAATTTCCGCCACATCGGGATCGAGAATTATCACATTACTAGCCTGTCGATAAGCTTGATAATATTTGCCACGAATACCACCAGAAAAGTCATATTCAGTTCGCATCTCGTCATTAACCGTTTCTTCAGACTCCTGATTCATAATTTTTTCTCTCCTGTTTACTAGCTAAACGG
>NZ_JASJFF010000713.1:0-5654 GCF_030065435.1 Microcystis sp. M53603_WE2 | reverse complement strand
CAACTTCTAAGGCTTCGGGTAACAAACTTTCCGGTAAACGGGGAGCTAACCCGATCAATGCCTCTGCACGGGAGTATTCATTCTCAATCCCTCTGGCAACTTCTAAGGCTTCGGGTAACAAACTTTCCGGTAAATGGGGAGCTAACCCGATCAATGCCTCTGCACGGTAGTTTTCAGACCCAATCCCTCTGGCAATTTCTAAGGCTTCGGGTAATAAAGTAGGGGGAAGATAGGGAGTAATTTTCTCTAGTCCTTCGGCTTGCTTGCTAGAATCTTGACTTTGCCGTACATAAACCAATCCCTGAGCAGGTGTCCATATTTCATGTTTAATCAGTGCCGCAATTAATTCTGGTGGAATATTAGTCGCCAAACTATTGAGGGAAGTGGTGATCAAAGCATAACGCACTTGTAACGCTATAGACTGACTGGGATTCTCAATAAAATGCTCCTCCGCCAGTTGCCACGCCCGGGAAACATCCTTAATAAAAATTGCTGTTTTCCCTTCCCTTTCACATTGACTATACCAACCATTATGACCTTCTGCCGTTTCTTCCCTCAGTAATAGATGAATCTGGGCTATCTGTCCCGCTTTTTCTAAATGCCAGAGCAAATGATTATAAATGTAGCCATCATCCTCTAAACTATGCCAGTTTGATCCCCCTAAATCCCCCTTACTAAGGGGGACTTCCACCTCTTTTCCCCCCTTTTCAAGGGGGGTTAGGGGGGATCTCTTAATTTGTTTTTGATACCGTTGTAAAAGCTGTTGATGTGCTTCAGCCATTGATAACCCTAACCCCGGTAATTGATAATCTGTTTCAGGATGAGGAGACGCTAGGATCAGATTTCGGGCTAAATCATGTAACAAATCATGGACGCGATAACTCGTTAAGAGTTCACTAGAAACCCCCGTTAATAATAAAGCCTTACTCCGTAAATATCTTAAAGTTTGCCTCGCTTCTCTAACCGGACAATCCCATAAAGTCGTCGCCATCTTTTCCGTAATGGTAACATCATCGGGTAAAACTCCTAACCAACTAAATTGTCTCAATCTTTGCCCATTTAATCGCTTTAAACTGAGATTAAAGCAAGCAATTAAACTATAATGTTTTCGTTTTTCTTCATTGGCAGTATCTCCAGCTTCCAAGCGGTCTAAAATTTCTAAATGAGCGATTTCTGCTCGTAAATCTTCGATTAATTCAGCCCAAGGAATCCCATCTTCAATTTGTGCCGCCGTCAACTCCAAAGCTAAGGGTAAATAACCGACAATTTTGGCTAATATTTTGGCTTGTTTCTGATCTGCTAAATTTAATTCATGCTTTAGATAACTCGTTAATAAGGCTAAAGATTGGCTTTCCGTCATCACATCCAAATCATAACGAATTGCCCCTTTAACGGGAACTTCCCTAGTGGTTACTAATAATTTACATTGATTTACTGCTACTCTAAAAGGATCAATATCTTCTACATTCCAGAGATCATCTACTACTAATAAAGCCTTTTTATCTGCCAATAAAGTCCTCAAGTGTAAGGATGCGGCATCAATACCCGTCGGCTTAAAATTATAATCTCCTAAAGCTTGAATCCAGCCATGAAGAAAGGATAAAATATCTGGTTGTTGTCCTAAAGTTGCCCAGAAAATGCCATCAGGAAAATAAGCTTGAACTTCTTTTTCTTGTGCTAATGCCGCCGCTAAAGTGGATTTACCAATACCTCCTAAGCCATAAATCGCACTAATAACTAAAGTTCCAGTTTTTTCCGTTGTTTCTGACAATAAAAGTTTCTTTAACTCAATACTAACCTCTGGACGTTCGACAAAATAACTCGGTTTAGGAGGAGCTTGATTACGATAGGAAGAAGATTTTAAAGAAGCGGATATAACCGGTTTAGGTTCAGGATCAATATCATGGTTTTCTAATATCTCACACCATTCGGGATTGTCATAAACTCTTGCCAAAGATTCAGCTTCTAAAGATGCTGGACGATCTATACTTAGCTGTTTAGATTGTACCCCAATCACTAACCCATAACAAACAATTGCTGATCCCGATGTTCCTTGCCAAGGTGACTGATCTTTTCCTAATCTTTCTAATTGTTCATCGGTGGGTTGTATGTCTTGACTATCTTTAATATTTAATAACAAACGGTTATGAGGAACACGATTAGCCACATCGATAGTTCCCTCAATGTGTAACCCTGTGGCGTATTTTATACCATCTTCAACATACCGTAAAAATAGAGGAAAGCCCAAAAAGTCAAATTTAACTTTTTGGGTGCTACTCGCATCAGGTAACAACCCAAAACCTACAGGATCACAAGTTTCGATAGTTTCTGGTAATTCTACTAAGGCTATATCGATATTATCGGGAGCTTTCCAAATTACTTGAGCGTCTATATCCTGCTTATCAGAATAGTTTGATGCTGATCTAAGTCGTACTTTACAGTCGTTACTATTATCAAACAGATGCCGACAAGTCAAGAGTAAACGTCCCCCAATTCGATAGGCACTGCCATATTGAGGGGCAACGATTTCTAAAGCGCGTTCAGGTTGGAATTGGGACATAACTTATCGGATTGATGTAACGTATTATTCTGGGATGGTGATGGGTTACGCTTCGCTAACCCATCCTACAAATTAACTGCTTTGGGGGCAAGCATTACGTCCCTAGGGGTATAAAATTCTAATCGGGTTTATCATCACTTGCTGTCTTGATAGCTCCTCCATCTTTCCCAATGGGTTTAAGGGGAATTTTAATTCTATGGGTTATCGTATCTTTATTGGTGGTACCCCCACCCATTTCTACTACCCAAAATTTTAGCCCACCTTTGCCTTCTTTCGACTGCTCAACCACAAATTGAACCTCTAATTCAATTTCACCCACTTCAAAGCGAATCTGCTCACCCTCAGAGGCTAAAATAGATTTACTCAGTTCAACCCGCAAGGGAGCATCTCACCTTTGTAACCCCTAAATCAGGTTTTTATGTCAAGCTATTTTAAAAGCCTTGCTAGAAACCAGGTTTAGGAATAAGTATAATTACTCACTTGCATAAATGAGATGCTCTCCCTTTCAATTCTATCGTTTTTCTGAGACTTTAGGGCGGAAGGGTTGCCTTTCTTAAATGACATAATAGCCCAACCCGATCGCTAAGGAAAGCGCGGGTTGGGAAAAGACATCGACCTAATATTATCTCAAGACTAAAATGACAAATTGAATTAGCATCGAGCTATTTTGCCAATACAAGGTGTCAAGATCAAACTAAGGAGCTAAACGTTGCCTTTGCCAAGTACCATCTTCTTGACGATAATAACAGAGACGATCGTGAAGACGACTGGGGCGACCTTGCCAGAACTCGATTAAACTAGGAATTAGGCGAAATCCGCCCCAATGAGGAGGACGGGGAACTTCACGACCCGCATATTCTTCTTTTAGTTCTGTCAGGCGTTTTTCGAGGATATCTCGCCCAGAAATCACTTCACTTTGATTGGAGGCCCAGGCCCCTAAACGGGATTCCCAGGGACGGACAAAAAAGTAATTATCCGATTCCTCCTCGCTGATTTTTTCTACAGTTCCCTCGATCCTAATTTGCCGTTGCAATTCTCCCCACCAAAACACTAGGGCCGCATTGGGATTGGCGATTAATTCCTGTCCTTTGGCGCTGTGGTAGTTGGTAAAGAGAACAAAACCGCGAGGATCGAAGTCTTTTAACAGTACCATGCGGGCCCGGGGTTTACCCTCCGGGGAAATAGTGGCTAAAGTCATAGCGTTGGGTTCCAATCTTCCCGAAGATACCGCCCGTTCTAGCCATTGTTTAAATACAATGAAAGGATCGGCAGATGTTTCTGACTCTAGCAATTCTTCGAGATTGTAGTCCAAGCGCAGGTCAGCGATCGATATGTCCATGGTTTTGCTTGCTAAATTTTATCCTTTGAGATCCTACAAGATTCTACAATCATGACTATCACCTCGGCCAGTGATGCGATCGCCTCTCTTTTAGAAATGGCGGAACAGGGAGAAATTGACCCCTGGGATGTGCAGGTTATTGATGTGATCGATCGCTTTTTGGCAGAATTGGGGTTATTAAATGATCTAGATTTAGCCATGGCCCAAGCTAATTTACCCCAATCGGGACAGGCTTTTTTATGGGCTTCTATGTTAGTTTTATTTAAGGCTGATACCCTAGAAAGATTGTCTTTAGACCAGCAAGAAGAAAGTCTGATAGATGAGGAAATTAGCGACTTAGAACGGGAATTAAGAACTTTACCCCGTTATCTAGAAAATCATATTCGCCGTCGTACTGCCGCCCCACCACCGCGAAAAAGACGGGTAACTTTGCAGGAGTTAATCACTCAATTACAACAGATTGCCCTAGAGATTGAAGCTTTACCGAAACTGCCTGTAGTTGTCCCGAAACCCCGGCCCCAATCCCGACGGGAAGCGGTACAAATTATCACGGAATTGGCCCACCAAGAAAACCTGACGGAATTGGCAGCGGAACTGGACTTTTTTTTGCAGAGAAAGTTTTTTCAATTGGAGAAAAAGGAGATAGAGTTTGAGTATTTATTAGATTTATGGCAAGCAGAAAAGCCCTCTAGTCACTCGGCAACACAGGAAAAGGTGGCGATTTTTTGGGCTTTACTTTTACTGGCTTCTCAATCAAAAGTGGAATTAAAACAAGAGGATTTTTATCAGGATTTGAGTATTTCTTTAATTAGGGTTTGCTGAAAAGCTTTTTCGTGGGGGTAGGGTGTGGGGTGTAGGGTGTAGGGTGTGGGGTTTTACCGATTTTCAGGTGGTCAACTACCTAATTTTCAGGGAAAAAGTACCTGAATTTTCCCCCCGATCACTCCAATGGTAGGCACTTTTTGAAGGAAAAAAAGTCTAAAAGTCTTACCCAACAAGGTTTTTAGATTTATTCAGCCAACCCTAATTAGGGTTGGCTGAAAAGCTTTTTCAGCCAACCCTAGATAGCTTAATATCTTAGCGGGTTAAGGCCGCGCCTCTTTCGTACAAAGTGCGGGCATAATCGGTCCAAGTACCTTGGCCCCAATAACGGAAACAACTGGTTTGCACGAGCAAATTATAAAGCAGTGCCTCCAGATAATCCGGTCGTCGGGTGAAGCTAGGATCCGCCTGTACTAAAGGATCATATTTCTCGTGGAATTTAGCGCTTAATTGGTTCATCGGTTCGAGGACATTTTCGTAACCGCGCACCCAACTGAGATCATTGGTCCAAGATGCCCCATCCATGGTAAAACGGTGGTCGGACTGTTTTAACTCAGCGATCGCCTGTTCCACTGCTTCAGGGGTAGCGGCATCCGGATTAACTCGCTGCCAGATTTTATGCTGGTGTACGGCTTGAATTGGGGGATAATCTTCTGGATTAACACCAGCAGCCTCGATTAACTCCAGATATTCCGTACCGTTAAATCCTGCCACACTGGAACCCCCCTGCATTTCCCGCCAAGGATTGGGAAAATCGCGAGGAAATTCATTCATCATCACGCCACCATTTTCACCGTCGGCAATCTGGGAACCTAGGGAAGGAACCCAAACGCCGCCGATTTGCTGTTTACCGCGGCATTTGGCCTCGTGGTAGGGTTGCATTTGGGCGACTAATTTGGTGTCGGAACCCTGGGTTTTAATCAAAGCAGTAAT
>NZ_JASJFF010000788.1:0-1641 GCF_030065435.1 Microcystis sp. M53603_WE2 | reverse complement strand
CTTATATAGAAAGGCATTTAGCGATTTTTGTCAATTGTTTTTTATCTAGAGCGAACTAATCAATTAAGTCTCTTGCCAGATAAGGATTTAGTCGATTTATGCCCCCCTATCGAACCATAACAAGTAACGAAGAGCCAAAATCTTCACTTTTTGAGTCTATTCTAATTCATCTGTAGAGATTTAAGAGAATATAATCACCACAAAATCAACACCATTGCTTGGTAAATAATCGCATTTTATCACAATTTTTGCTAATTCGTTGACTCCATATTTTCTTTTAAAAGCCGCTAAAGTAGCTTGTACTAACGCTAAACCATAAGCATCTTTTCAGGTCTATCGCAATTCTTCATCTGTTAAATAATATCCTCCCGTTTTCCGCCGGTTATTGCTTCTTTGAAGCTGTTTAAGCTAAGACGTATTTTAACCCAGCTTAATTAATTTATTCAGAGATGAATCGTCTGATTAAATCTTCCCGTGAAGACTCCAACAAAAGGCGACTAGACTCCATCGGTGATAACTTAAGCAACTCATCAATAACTTTTATTAAAGACTCATCCAATTCTCCAAACCTCACTTGCATTAAATTTTCAATAATTTGTCGTTGTCCTTGTTGAAGTCCTTGTTGAAGTCCTTCCCGTTTAGTCGCCTCTTTCCACTCTAAATAAGATTGAGATAAAGCCATAAATACCTCCCTATCTTCTGATTCTAAAAGATTGTTAATTTCAACACTCACACGCCAACTAATCAATAATTCCATGACATTTTGACGGAAGGAATCGCCAGAAGGCAACTCAAGCAACTCTCTCACCGCTTGGCTTTGGGTTTTCCCCCGTCCCAACAATCTTAACAGTAAAGTGTCTGGGGTAATAGGTAACTGATTAATCGCTATAATTGCCGTTCGGTGAGAGGGAGATAAAAAGTCAATCCCTTCTGTCCAGTTTTCTAGTTCTAATTTAGCATCAAAACTCTCTAGGATCTGGAAACTAATAGAAGTAGCCAAAATCCATAATTTAGGTAAGTCATCCTCGTTTAACTCAGTTTTTTCCCGTTTCCCTTTCCGTTGAAGTTCAGCGAAAATCGAAAACAGTTTTAAGATACAGTTGCGAATTTCCGTTCGATTGGGAGCATTGCGAAAAGGCTCAAGCAAAGTGCTTGTTGTCACCATTTGCCCTAAAAGACCCAAAGATTGAGCATTTCCCCGCATATTAGGGTGAGGAGAGAAGAAAATATCCACCTGACGGGTTTCATCCGCCACCTCTTTGCTGACTTCCACCTTTCCCAGGGGAGACAGCAATTCTTCTAGGTATTGTTTGGCAAATTGGTCGTGAGGTTGTCGAGTCATGTCTTCAATCTTAGATCAGAAAAGACCCGACCGCACCCGACCCATTTCATAACCCCAGCTTATCAATACTATAAGTAACAATAGTTTCAAACCCCTTTACAAACCGTTACAAAGTCCTTAAGATAGAGACATCATCAATCAATCGTACCTCGATAACTTAATAGGAATCATAAACCAATGACCACCACTCTACAACAGCGCGAAAGCGCTTCCCTGTGGGAGCAGTTCTGCCAGTGGATCACCAGCACCAACAACCGTCTTTATGTCGGCTGGTTCGGTGTCATCATGATCCCCACCCT
>NZ_JASJFF010000939.1:0-1764 GCF_030065435.1 Microcystis sp. M53603_WE2 | reverse complement strand
TAAATCCTTATCTGGCAAGAGACTTAATTGATTAGTTCGCTCTAGATAAAAAACAATTGACAAAAATCGCTAAATGCCTTTCTATATAAGGGTTCCATCCCTTATAACCCCCGTCCATTGCATAACAATTACCGAAGAGCCGTCTCTTATTATGTATGATACCCATTATTTCACCCCCATCTAGGGGAATGGCATAAGTTCTAGTTACAATTTCTCCCATTCATCTTTAGAAATTTGAGCTTGTTTTAGAATTCTACTGAGTAAATTAATACTAATATCTGACTGATGAGGATTGGGAAGACGGACTCTTAAGCCATTCTTTTCCATAAATTGGTGTCTTTTCCCTGCGTAGGGACCTTGAAATCCTGCTTTATGGAAAGCTGAAATTAAATTAGAACGAGAAATTGCACCAAAATAAGGCATGATTCAACTTAGATAAATGTTAGGCGACTAAATCTATTTTTAAAGATAAACCGTCAAATTCTGGCAATTGATGACCTAATTTAATTGCCAATAATATCCATTCTTCTAAGACTTCTAAGAGTTCCCGACGACAAGCTTCTAGGGTTTCTCCGGTTGCCCAAACTCCCGGAGCATTGGGAATGTTGCCATAAAATCCCTCATTATCCTCTAAAAATTCATAATGGGCTGTTTCCATCGCTTTATTAAGATATTCTTGGATCATAGCTTTCTTTGATTGATTATTTCGTTTTTTCCCAGTATAACATAGTAATTTATCCCTTTGAGCGATCGCTACTTCAACCGAATCGCCCGAACTCCTATTTTTCCAAGCCTTTCAGGGCAATGCTTTCAGCCAATCCTTAAAGAAAGTATTAAGAAAACGGGAAGGGGGGAAAAAAATTATGATGGGAGCATCATTCTTTTACCATAACTTAGGCTCAAAGCCAGAATCATTAATTATTTCTACTGTTTCTCCCGATGGTTTAATCACAAATAAACCTTGTTTATAGGCATAACGATCTACTCCTTCATCTATTTCTATTCCTGCCACTGCACCATAAGCTTGATAGTTCTTATAGTGGGGAAATGCTTCTTTAAATCGACTTAATTTTTCTAGAAATTCATTAACATCATCTTTCGATAAACGAGACTTACATTCGACTAAAACTACCTCGGTTTCATCGACGGCTAAAATATCAATCTCCATGGCGATTCCTTGGCGTTTTACCCTGGCGCGACTGTAGGTTTCTTTGACATCGATACCCTTCGCACGAAATAGGCGAATAACCGCAGGTTCCACTAATTCCTCGACAAATCTTCCCCAGCGAGTGGTTAAACTATCCACCGCACGACTGGTATTTGCCACTGTTTTCTCTAGCTGTGCTAAACGGCGATCGGCTTCGGCCTTGGCTTCGGCCGCCCGGCGATCGTATTCGGCTGCCCGGCGATCGGCTTCGTCCTTGGCTTCGGCCGCCCGGCGATCGTATTCTTGGCGTGATTGTTCAAACTTTTCGTTAGTTTTCTCGAAAAGTTTATAGATATCTTCGATGGTAATCGGTTGAGACATAGTTATTTACTTTAATCCTCCTTATTTTACTGATTACTATAATTGTACTACCAAATTACCAGTCATTTTTTGGACAGGTGTTAATTCACTGAAACATTCATCGGAAATTTTGGGTCTGAAACCCCGCCGTTCTAGGTTGGCTTTACGTTAGAATTAAAAGGCCAGTCTCGAAAACCAAGTGGACGGCGCAGCACCTTGAAAACTCGGCTTAGGGGGTTCCGACCAGAAAAGCTTGG
>NZ_JASJFF010001403.1:0-2896 GCF_030065435.1 Microcystis sp. M53603_WE2 | reverse complement strand
TCCAGGATTTGGCTAACCAAACCCCCAAAGACCTCAAAATTAAAGAAGATGTCACCGATTGGTCCCTCTTGTCCGCAGCGGCCTTAGATGCGGAAGCCGGCACGGTGGACGGATTAGAAGCTGGCATCTTGGGACTAGAACAAATCGACCCTTCTCGACCCCTCCATCAAACGGCCCTAGCTATGAGGGAGCGCTGGCAGTTACAGGTACAGGATCTAAAAATACTGTCTGAGGCTAGAGATTTAGCACAAGCAGGTACGATCGAGCAGTATAGCGCCGCTATCGTGAAAGCGGGCGAGGTTCCCCGGACTAATCCCCTCTGGTCGCAAGCACAGCAGGAAATTGGCTCTTGGAATCGTCAAATACAAGTCATTGAAGACCGACCGATTTTAGAACGCGCGCGGGAAATAGCTCTCCCCGGCGATATTAACTCCCTCAGTAACGCTATTATTCAGGCGCGAGCAATCACTAACAATCGGGTCCTATACAGGGATGCTCAACGGGAAATTGGCGACTGGCAAGCGCGGATTGAACGCATGGAGGATCAACCCATTTTAGATCAGGCTCAAGCTTTGGCCAATCTCAAAGACTATAGCACAGCGATGGAAACTGCCAATCAAATTCCCCCCGGTCGCGCTCTTTCCGGGGAAGCATCCCAAAATATCCGTCGTTGGCGCCGAGAGTTGCGGGCCGGTCAAAATCTCCAACAGGCTAATCAATTAGCGGCGATGGGAACCGCAGAAGGTTTAACCCGAGCGATTGCTTTAGTTACCAATATTTCCACTCAAACCGACGCGGGTGTGCAACGGAGTGAATTGCTGGAACGTTGGAGTTATCAGCTTTTGTCTTTAGCCACGGCCCAAGCTAATAATGGCCGTTATCTGGAAGCTATTCGCCTTGCTGAATCCGTATCCCCGGAAAGTACCGCCTACAGTTCGGCTCGCTCCCAAATGCAAGGCTGGCGCAATATTCTCCAACCTCCGGCCCCGGCGCCAATAGTTGAATCGACTCCCCTTTCCCCAGAGTCCCCGAGAGAAGCACCAAGTCCGGGTCAATAATCAGTTTTAGAGGCTGTTTTTGCTGTGGATTGCCCCTAAGAAAGTCCCTCATCCCCGGAAAGATGAGAGACTTAACAAATTGCCTAACCGAACTCAATTTAAAATCGATCGAAGTCAATCTAACACGGTTTTTTGCGGTAGAACAGTTTAGCTACCGATGCTAACAATATCTGTGACATTGGCTCAGAAAAAGTTACTTTTTTCCTAACCAAAAATCCTTGACAAGATCGTGTAATTATGCTAGGTTCCATCAAGTCCCCTCCCACCTCTCGGTATCTACTCCCTTGACAGGAAAAAAGCTGTAATGACAAATAATAGCTTTTTAGAGCTATTATCAGGGTTTTATACCGAGAAAAGTCCCTGTTTACTTGATAAAGAAAACTTGACAAACTTATATAATAATGCTTGGTAGTGAAGCTTCTCAATAATTGATCCCCCATGACTTGGTTATATAAAACCCCCGGTATTCCCGATGAACTGTTTGAACGTTTGCCCGGGATTCCCTTGAGTAAACGCGAGGTGAGATTATTGATGATTTCCGCTTTGAGGTTAGGAGATGGGGGGGTTTTCTGGGATATCGGCGCAGGAACCGGCACTATTCCCGTTGAAATTGGCTTATTATGTCCCAATAGTCCGATTATTGCCATTGAAAGAGATGAAGAAGTGGCCAGTTTAATCCGCCGTAATTGCGATCGCTTTGGGGTTAAAAATGTTACGGTTTTTGAAGGCAGCGCGCCCGATTGTCTGCCCAATATATCCCTAGCACCCGATCGCGTCTGTATCGAGGGCGGCAAACCGATTAAATCGGTTCTGCAAGAAGTGTGGCAATACCTGAAACCCAACGGCCGCATCGTGGCTACGGCCAATAATTTAGAAACCCTCTATCAATTTTCCGAAGGCTTTTCTAATTTACAGGCGCGTAATATCGAGATTGTCCAAGCGGCAGTAAATCGCCTAGAAACTAGGGGTATTCACCAAGTTTTTGCCGCCGTTGATCCCATGTTCATCCTGAGTGGCGATAAACTTTAATTGGGGATAACCTTCCATAAAGTTTTCTTAATCTATATAATTATGACAATGCCGCCTAACTTCTCTGGATTAACCATGCCTTGGCCACGCATTGTCAGCGCTATTTTTGCTATTGCCTTCGCACTGGGAATTATTATCGTTGGGGGTTGGTATTTCACCCTCGGCATCGGTGTTATCGTCTTTTTGGGACAATTGGAGTATTTTCGCTTAGTTCGCGCTAAAGGCATTGAACCGGCCGCTAAAACCACTCTCGTAGTTTCGCAATTATTACTACTGACGGCAACTATGGCAGCCCCCCTCACCGATGCCATGTTTCCCCTCGCTGGGGCGTTAATTTGTTTTTATCTGCTCTTTCAGCCCAAAATGGCGACAATTGCCGACATTTCCACCTCAATTCTCGGTCTGTTTTATGGTGGTTACTTACCTAGTTATTGGATTCGTTTACGGGTCGGTTTTTCTCCTGAAAGTGGTCCCGTGGCTATGGCCAGTAACTTACCCCTGATGGGATATTGGCCAGAATCGTGGATGGAACCGAAATTATTCCCGGCCGCTTTGACGGTGACTTTTCTAGCTTTCGGTTGCATTTGGGCCGCCGATATCGGAGCTTATATCATGGGAAAATGGTTAGGGAAAACCAGTTTATCGCTGATTAGTCCCAAAAAAACCGTGGAAGGTTCCTTTTTTGGGATTCTTGGCAGTATAGCGGTGGCCGAGGTGGGTGCTTGGTATTTAGATTGGCCCTATTGGCAGCTGACGGGCTTAATTTTGGGCTTATTAATTGGTATTGTCAGTTTATTGGGCGATTTGAC
>NZ_JASJFF010001314.1:0-5690 GCF_030065435.1 Microcystis sp. M53603_WE2 | reverse complement strand
TTATACAGGTCATCAACGGTGGTAAGGATGACATTTTCCGATAAATCCTGGGTAACTTTGGTGCGTTCGATGGGATTGAGGATTTTTTCGCTTTGTTGTTCGATAATTTGCTTAAATTCGCTGGTAGGGTTGGGACTCATCGGGTTATCCTCTTATGAAAAGTCAAAAATAAGGAAAATTATGGCCGTTATGACCATTCTAAGGCTCCTTTTCGCCAAGCATAGACGAGAGCAACCACAAGGATAGCAATAAAGATCAGTGCTTCTACAAAAGCTAATAGGCCCAATTGATTGAAAGCTACTGCCCAAGGGTAGAGAAAGACGGTTTCCACGTCAAAAACCACGAAAACGAGGGCAAACATATAATAACGAATGTTAAACTGAATCCAAGCACCGCCGATCGGTTCCATCCCCGATTCATAGGTGGTACGTCTTTCTGGACCGCCACCACTAGGCCGCAGGACTTTGGAGGCAGTTAGGGATAGGATTGGTACTAAACTGCAAGCGAGCAGAAATCCTAGAAAATACTCGTAACCTTTGAGGACAAACACTGGGTTTTTTTTCTCCTTATTCGCTATCGACAGGGGAAGTTGTCGGCATCTCTATGGGTACTTATTATAGAGGCTTTAGCAACCCGTCTCCTTCTCAAAAGCAGCATTGAAGATGTTTATCGATACCATTAGCCAATCGTCGGGTCAAACTTCGCTTCTGTCCGTGCTTTGCTCTTAACTCTGACGGGGTGACAAGGAAATGACCGTAATGGACTGCTGACTATCCAGATTACTCGTTAAGACTGCATGGGAGTGCCAGAGTTGCCAGTCCGAGCATTTGTACTAAAATTTCCGATAGGCAGTCTAAATTAGGAGAAATGCTGTCAGACCCACTATACTTTGTTAATGCACCCGCTCAGAAAAGCAATCGCTTTATTTTGGCTCTGGGAAATGGACTTGCGATCAAGTATATCAGGATGGATATTTTTTTACCGTTGAAAAGGGTTAATTAGATTTAATTTACTAAGCCAATTAAAATCATCAATTTTGTTTCAGTGATCTTAACCAAGTTTCTGACATAACTATCTCCTCAAAGTTGAGTAGCTTGTTTATGAAGCCAACTTTTCAGACTTTTATACGCTGATAACCACTATTTGTATTCATCGTCATTTGGTTCACCGCTGGAATAACCCATAGTTATAAAATTTTGACTAGGTTTTTCTACTATATTAATCCATTTTCTCACCTCTGGAAAATTTTGAACTCTCGAATAGAGACGATTATGACGTTTTAAAGCAGTTGTCAAACTGTGACCCGGATTAGTTATAGTATGTCCGGGGTTATTGGAATCAGTTTTCCATTCTTGACTGGATACCGAAGCTAAGATCATAGATTTCAGAAAACATTCGATCGTAATACCTCCAAAGTGCATAGCAGCTATTTTCCTATTAGATTTACAAAGTATTTCTGTATCTTGATGACGTTGTAAAAAAGCTGATTGGTAATCTTCCATCCCTAATTATCTATTCGCTAGAGTTAATACCTGTGAATAAGTTTTTTTTTAGCTGAGGATTAAACAAGGGTACTTTATTAGACAATAAAGCACCCTTTTAATTTAGCTTAGAACTCTCCTTTTAAAGCGGCATTACAGCGCTCACAAATAGTGGGATCATCGGCAAATTTTCCCACTTGAGTCGAATAATTCCAACAGCGATCGCATTTTTCGCCGTCCGCTTTGACAATTCCCACCGAAACAAAGTCCGATTCTCCTTTATATTCGGCGGTTTGAATTGCGCTAATATCACTAACTAATTCCACTTGAGAAGAGAGAAATAGATAACGCAATTCATCGACTTTATTCCCCGTTAAACTCTCACAATTGTTGAATAATTCCAACTCCTGTTGTAAGGTTTCATCGGGAACATAAAGTAAAACTTTTGCCTCTAAAGAAGCACCGATCGCTTTATCATTTCTGGCAGTTTCCATCACCTTATTAACTTCGGTGCGTAGCTGCCGGAATTTCGCCCATTTATCGGCCAATTCGCGATTATTCCAAGCAGGATCGATGTTTAGCCATCCTGACTCAAATACCGATAAATAAGGAGTTTTGTAGGGGAGAAATTGCCAGATATCTTCCGCTAGATGAGAGAGGACAGGAGCGATCGCTTTAGCGAGATTTTCTAAAGCAATAGCATAGACTGTTTGACAACTGCGACGACGGAAAGAATTAGGATCAGAAATATATAAACGATCCTTAGCGATGTCGATATAAAAGTTAGATAAATCGACAACACAAAAATTCTGTACCGTCTGGAAAAAGCGGAAAAATTGGAAACTTTCAAAAGCTGCCGTTACTTCCGTAAACACCTCCGAGATACGATGTAACATATAGCGATCAATCTCCGGTAGCTCTTCATAAGCTACCGCATCTTTAACGGGATCAAAATCATTTAAACTCCCCAGTAAAAACCTGGCAGTGTTACGGATTTTATTACGGATATCTACCAACTGTTTAAGAATATTTTGACCGATATTCACATCATTGGTATAGTCCACCGAGGACACCCATAACCGAATCACATCCACCCCATAAGCGGGTTCTTTTTTCTGGTCTTTACCACCATTAATGATCACATTGGGATCGATGACATTCCCCAGAGATTTACTCATTTTTCGTCCCTGTTCATCCAAAACAAAACCGTGAGTTAACACCGTTTTATAGGGAGCAATACCATTAGCAGCGACACTGGTTAATAAACTCGATTGAAACCATCCCCGATGCTGATCCGATCCTTCTAGATACATATCCGCAGGATAACTTAATTCTGGTCGAGCATTAGCCACCGCATTCCAACTAGAACCAGAATCAAACCACACATCCATAGTATCCATTCCCTTGCGATAACTGCGACCATTATTGCGATAACTGGGAGGTAACAATTCCTCTACGGATAACTCCCACCAAGCATTAGAACCCTTGACTGCGAAGATAGCTTGAACGTGATTAATCGTCTCCTCCGTTAACAGAGGTTCATTCGTTTCTTCGTCATAAAAAACAGGAATAGGAACCCCCCAACTGCGCTGACGAGAGATACACCAATCGCTTCTTTCACTAACCATAGAAGTGATGCGATTCTTACCCGTTGCAGGAATCCAACGCACCGAATCAATTGCTTCTAAAGCTAATTCCCGGAATCCTTCCACGGAAGCAAACCATTGTTCTGTTGCGCGGAAAATTGTCGGTTTTTTGGTTCTCCAATCGTAGGGATATTTATGCTGATATGCTTCTTCTTTGAGTAAGGCACCCTTTTCTGTCAGTGCTAAAATGATTGCTTCATTAGCATCTTTCAAGACATTTAAACCCGCAAATTGTCCCGCTTCTGCGGTAAAATTTCCCTGATCATCCACGGGAGAAAGTATCGGTAAACCGTAACGTTGACCGACGATATAATCTTCCTGACCATGGCCGGGGGCCGTGTGAACTAATCCGGTACCGGAATCAGTGGTGACATAATCCCCACCGATGAGAATCGCACTTTCTCTGTCAAACAAAGGATGACGATATTTAGTATGTTCTAATTCCAGACCTTTAACCGTTGCTTTAATCGTCAAAGTCCTGTTAAAAGTGTCGGCCAATTTTTCGACTAAATCCGTCGCTACAATTAGATAATTAGACTCGCTAGTTTCCACCACTGAATAGTTTAATTCTGGGTTTAATGCGACGGCCAAATTCCCGGGTAAAGTCCAGGGGGTAGTCGTCCAGATAGCGACGGATAAATTAGGCAAAAATGGCCTTAAAACCGGGGTTGAAACTGACGTAATCGGAAAAGCAACATAGACACTGCGGGAAGTGTGACCTTCGGGATATTCTAATTCGGCCTCAGCTAAAGCGGTTTGAGAACTAGGACTCCAGTGAACTGGTTTTAGTCCCCGATAAATATAACCTTTTAGGGCCATTTTTCCGAATACGGCAATTTGAGCGGCCTCGTATTCTGGTTGTAGGGTTAAATAGGGATTTTCCCAGTCTCCCCAGACTCCATACCTTTTGAAACCTTCACACTGTTCTTTTTGCGTTTGAAGGGCAAAATCGTGGGCTTTCTGACGTAATTTCAAAGGGGTTAGACCCTCTTTTTCTGAGCTTTTGAGACTTTGTAAAACCTTTAGTTCGATCGGCAACCCGTGACAATCCCAACCCGGCACATAGCGCACTTTGTAGCCTTGCAGCAGTTTATATTTATTGATAATGTCTTTGAGAATTTTATTTAAAGCATGACCGATATGCAGAGACCCGTTAGCGTAGGGGGGACCATCGTGGAGAATAAATAATTCTTTGGGGTTATTTTGCGCTAATTTCTCGTATATTTGCTCATCTTGCCAGAATTTCTGGATTTCTGGCTCACGTTTGCTGGCATTTGCTCGCATATCAAAGTCAGTTTGAGGCAAATTAACGGTATCTTTGTAACTTTTAGCGTTGGACATTCTGGCAAACCTATGGATATCAATCGTTTTTGGGATTCATTCCTAAATAACGTCCCTTTGAGAGTCGTTATCTCTATTCTGTCACATAACTGTAATACAAATATTACAAGTGACAATCATTGATCTATAAGTCTAGCGAGATTGAGTCCAAGAGCGATGATTCCGAAAGGCTATAATTTAGTTATTCGAGGATAGGGAGCATGGGGACGATGGTGACGAATCCTAATTTTTTTTATGTCTCTCCAGAAGTGTATCTAGAAGGGGAAAGAGTCAGTCCGATCAAGCACGAGTACCGAAAAGGACGGATTTATGCGATGGTAGGCGCAAAAAAGCCGCATATTGTCTTAAATACAAATCTAGCCACTTTATTAAGTATCCATCTCGATGATAGTCCCTGTCTTGTTCTCACTTCCGATATCAAAGTCCGGTTAGAGGAGGCAAATTGTTATTATTATCCCGATATTGCGGTGGTTTGTGACGAGAGAGAGATTAACAATACCGATGATTTTATTCTCTATCCCGTTCTGATTATTGAAGTATTATCGAAATCTACGGAATCCTTTGATAGGGGTGATAAATTTAGCGATTATCAAACCTGTCCCACCTTAAAAGAATACATTCTTATCCATCAAAACCAGAGGAAAATTGAATGTCACCGTCGCGAGGATTCTGGAATCTGGAAAGAACAGATCTATGAAGCCGGGGATGCGGTAGAATTCACCAGTGTAGGATTCCGGGGATCGCTCGCTTCTATCTATCGCAAAGTCCCCGGTTTGGTATGATTACAATTCTTTTTTGACATCGCACTTTTATGTCTCTAGGGATAGGGGTAGATCTGTCTCCCTTTGCCTAAAAACCGAGATTATCAAGCATTTAATTCTATTTGTCAAACCTGTAGGAAGTTTTCCTTTTGGGTAGCTGTTCGTCAATACCAAATTAGGTTATACTTTATGTTTATGGGAAAGGCTGTAAATTGCGATCAAAAAACAGAAATTTAGCGATCGCTGTTAGTTCCCAACTGCCCTAGGGAACAATAAACATAGCTGAAAGACAGCACTCGATCGTGTAAGGTCAGGGCAAACCCTAATTAGGGCTTGCTGAATAAATCTAAAAACCTTGTTGGATAAGACTTTTGGACTTTTTTCCCCTCAAAAAGTACCAGATATGGGAGTGATCAGGGGGAAATTCAGGGACTTTTTCCCTGAAAATTAGGTAATTGACC
>NZ_JASJFF010000043.1:0-1097 GCF_030065435.1 Microcystis sp. M53603_WE2 | reverse complement strand
TTGCTAATAAACATAGCAAAATTATAGATGATTTCCTGACCTAAGATCACATTTTATTCTTTTTTCCACTTCAATCTAAGAATTGAGAAAAAAGCAAAACCTTATATTATACCATAAAAAAATTATGCAAGAGGTCTATTAGCGGTGCGTTACACGCGCGTTAACGCACCCTACAAAATCGGCGATCGCACTCCTCTTATATTGTTACATACAGCAATGAATTGTTATCGCTTTAACTCTTGTGTCGGCAATGAATTGGCAATTAATCAGAAATTAATATAAGCAATTATTGTAGGTTGGGTTGAGCGAAACAATACTGGGTCGAAAATGGCTCAATTCGATTGTTTAAGCGAAACCCAACCACCCCAAAGGTTACTCTTTGTTGGGTTTCCTTGCGTCAACCCAACCTACGAGGCTGTACGGTAAGACATTAACACTTGCACCCGTGTCTAACAGTGCTGAAAACTCTACCGAGCTATCTTGGTATGTCAGAGATATAGGTAGTTGAGGCAAGGCATCGGGGACACCAAACCCATCGAATCCTTCGGTAAAGTTAAATCGTTGGGCGTTACGCATTGTGCGTTGCTTGTTCCGAATCTAGGAGTTGAGCAAGTTTCTGCGCCGCTGCGTGTGAATTAAGCGGCGACGAGAGTAAATATGTTGCTCCTGGCTGTAGGCTTGGCTCCTCGTCCTTACTTAGTTCTGCGATCAGAAATTGCATCACCTTCAACTTGTCTGCACGAGGCAGACTTCTCAAAGTAGGGAATAGCTCTGCTATAGTCATCTGGCTTAGAGGATTGCATTACCTTTCCATTTTCTCATAAAGCTATCTATTCACCGTGCAAATTTCTCATAACTGAGCCATTTTCGATCCAGTATTGTTTCGTTCCACCCCACCTACAAGATCTGCATTTGAGCGTTGGCAATATGTTTACAGTTCCATATTAAGTAGGTAGGCTTTAAAAATTATCAGATGCCCCCCTTATTAAGGGGGGATTAAGGGGGGATCGGCACCCCCCTTATCAAGGGGGGATTAAGGGGGGATCGGCACCCCCCTTATCAAGGTAGGGCTGTTTCATTTAAATTAAGTATAGCTG
>NZ_JASJFF010000872.1:0-1217 GCF_030065435.1 Microcystis sp. M53603_WE2 | reverse complement strand
TATAGCTGTCAGCCTTGAATCAGTTATCAGTTATCAGTGATCAGTTATCAGATTTGAGTTTTCAGTGAGCGGTATCAAGTGAGGAGTATTAAATGGCATTAACAGTGCTGTCTTTTCGTCTTTTCACTTCACTGATTACTATTTACTATTTACTGATTACTATTTACTGATTACTGTTTACTGTTTACTGATCACTGAAAAAAGCTTCCCACTGATCACTGATTACTGTTTACTAATCACTGAAAAGTCTCCCCTCATTTGGAGAAATAAACAATGGACCGGGCAACGGAATTCGATCGCACAATGATGCAAAGATGTCTAACCCTTGCTAGGCAAGGCTTGGGGCGGACTTCTCCTAATCCTTTGGTGGGTGCTGTGATCGTTCAAGAGGGTATAATTATCGGCGAAGGGTTTCACCCGGAGGCCGGACAACCCCATGCAGAAGTTTTCGCCCTGAGACAGGCAGCAGAAAAAGCTCGTGGTGCCACTTTATACGTCAATCTTGAACCCTGTAACCACTATGGACGTACTCCACCCTGTAGCGAGGCAATTGTGCAAGCAGGCATTAAAAAAGTGGTGGTGGGGATGATCGATCCTAATCCCTTGGTGGCGGGGAAAGGCATTCAAAGATTAGAATCGGCAGGTATCGAGACGCTGGTGGGAGTGGAGGAGTCCGAATGTCGTCAACTCAATCAGGGTTTTATCCATCGCATCACCGCTAAAAAACCCTTCGGTATCCTCAAATATGCCATGACTCTCGATGGCAAAATTGCCGCCACTAGCGGTCATAGCACTTGGATTACTAGCCCCGCTTCTCGCCAAATAGTCCATCAACTGCGATCGGCCTGTGATGCGATTATCGTCGGCGGTAGCACTGTCCGTCAAGATAATCCCCACCTAACCACTCACGGCCTCTCCGATCATAATCCCCTGCGCGTGGTCATGACTCGATCGCTCGATTTACCCTCCTCCGCCCATCTTTGGGATACCAGTCAATTTCCCACGCTTGTTTATACACAAATTGATGCTAATGTCAAGCTTCAGCAACAATTATTAACAAAAGGCGTGGAAGTGATCGAACTAACCGAGGTGACACCCACTTTAGTGATGGAAAATCTTTATCAGAGGGGATTTTGTCAGGTTTTGTGGGAGTGCGGCGGCGGTTTAAGTGCAGCGGCGATCGCTGAGGGCATGGTACAAAAAATTATCGCTTTTAT
>NZ_JASJFF010000303.1:0-1824 GCF_030065435.1 Microcystis sp. M53603_WE2 | reverse complement strand
GTCCCTAGAGGCGGAAGAATTCTTAAAAGCCAAAAAACAGTTTTCCTCTTGGGATAAGGGAGCGATCGATCGGGAAGCGGCGGCGATTATTTTACAACAATGGCTCGATCGCCGACGGCGAGTTAATACTGTTGTTTGAGGAGATAACGGCAAGGGTTAATCACAGAAACCAAAAACCTAACTAATACTATCCAAAATTACTCATGACTTATGCTATAATAGCTTTATGAGTAAGTTAACCATATCGGAAGCCGCTAAATTGAAAGGTGTAAGCGTATCGACGTTAAGGCGTTGGGAGTCTGAAGGTAAACTAATTCCAGAACGGACTGCTAATGGGCATCGTCGTTATACAATTTCTCAGTTGCTTGGAGTAAAAGAGAATCTTTCCTATACTGTTGGCTATTGTTGTGTTTCTAGTCATGACCAAAAGAAAGATTTAGAACGTCAAAAAGAAGTTGTCGAACTGTTTTGCGCTCAAAACGGTTGGCAAGTTGAAATTATAGACGACTTAGGTTCAGGACTTAACTACAACAAAAAAGGATTAAAGCGATTAATTCGGTTGATTGTTGATAGTAAAGTAGAGAGATTGGTCTTAACTCATAAGGATAGATTACTTAGATTTGGTAGTGAACTAATCTTTAGTCTGTGTGAGCAATTCGGAACTGAAGTTGTCATTATCAATCGAACTGAAGACAGTACATTTGAGGAGGATTTAGCGCCAGATGTCTTAGAAATCATTACGGTATTTTCCGCTAGATTGTATGGCTCTAGAAACCATAAAAATAGAAAAATCGTAGAGGAGTTAAGAGACGTTGCTACTAGGATTCAAGACTGAGTTAAAACTAAATAATCAACAACGCTCATTATTAGCCCAACACGCAGGAACCGCACGTCATGCTTGGAATTGGGGTTTGGCTTTAACCAAGCAAATTTTAGACCATAATCAAGCTAACCCTGATGAAAAAATCAAGTTTCCTACGGCTATTGACCTTCATCAATGGTTGGTAGCATTGGTAAAATCAGAGCATGATTGGTATTACCAAGTGTCTAAATGCGCCCCCCAATGGGCGTTAAGAGCTTTATCTGATGCTTGGAAAAGATGCTTCAAGAAGATAGCTAAACCACCAAATTTCAAGAAGAAAGGTAAACAGGATAGTTTCACTTTAGATGGGAGCATTAAAATTGCCCATCAAAAGATAAAAGTTCCTGTGATTGGTTGGTTAAAAACTTACGAGCGGCTACCTGATGGATACCAGCCAAAATCTGTTACTATTAGTAAAAAAGCTAATAGGTGGTTTATTAGTTTTAAGATGGAAGTTGAACAGCAAACAACCAATAAAACTTATGATGTAGTTGGTTGTGATCTAGGAATTAAATCTTTGGCTACTTTATCGACAGGTGAAACGTTTGAAGGCTCTAAAAGTTATCGTAAATACGAAAAACAATTAGCCAGACTTCAATACTTGAACCGACATAAGGTAAAAGGTTCAAATAATTGGAACAAAGCCCAACGGCAAATAGCTAAACTTCATTTTAAAATAGCTAATATCCGTAAAGATACGTTACATAAACTCACCACTTATTTAGCCAAGAACCACGGCCAGATAGTAATTGAGGATTTAAATGTGTCTGGGATGATGGCTAATCACAAATTAGCTAAAGCCGTTCAGGATATGGGTTTTTACGCAACATCTCAATAAATGCTGGTAAGGAAGCCGAAGTCAACCTAGAAAATGAACCCGCACTCGTGAGAAAGCATCGACTTAGGTTGCACTGAGGAAGAAAATCTGCTTTAACTAAGGATATGCTTCTTCCCATCGAGAG
>NZ_JASJFF010001197.1:0-15315 GCF_030065435.1 Microcystis sp. M53603_WE2 | reverse complement strand
CCCGTTTATGGGAGATTATCAGTCAATTAGACAGAATTTATCTCAATGGTCATCCTAGCCAAAGATTAGCCGGAAATTTGAATATTAGTATTGAAGGGGTGGACGGTGCGGCGTTATTGTTAGGATTACAGCCAATAGTGGCGCTTTCCTCCGGTTCTGCCTGTTCTTCTAGCCATACCGCCCCCTCCCACGTTTTAACTGCCTTGGGTCGCCCCGAATCTCTCGCTTATGCCTCCCTGCGCTTCGGGTTGAGTCGTTTTAATACTTTAGAAGAAATTGAACTGGTGGGGGAACAGGTGGTTTTAACGGTTAATTCCCTCCGCAAAGCCAAAAATTTTTGACGTTTCGGCTCCTATCCACAAGTTAGTTTCGGTCTAGGTTTAAAAAATTCTGGAAAAGGTTTCTATGATTGCCTTTGACTGATTGCCGTGCCAGTTAATAACATTGATGCTTGGTTTTCACTCCAGTGAATCATCCAACTCGGTTGTAATCCCAAAACAATAATAAATAAAGCCAAAGCAATTTCGGGAAATCTTTCGGGCCAGGTACTGCGAGGAATGCGCGATAATTCAGGGGTTAAACGGCCAAAGAAAACCCGATTAATCATCAGGAGAAAATACACTGCGGTTAAACCACTAGCAACCAAACATAAGAGCGTTTGTATCGGAAAAATCGGGAAACTGCCACGAAAAACTAAAAACTCGGCGATAAATCCCACCATTCCAGGGATGCCGGCGCTGGCCATAGCCGCTAAAATCATTAACATTCCCGTGATTGGTAAACCTCTTTCGGGATTTAATAAACCGCGTAGATAATCCACATCCCGACTGCCGGTTTTTTTATACACTACTCCCACCAACAAAAATAACAAAGCGGAAATTAAACCGTGACTAATCATCTGCAAAATCGCCGCGGTGATGCTTAATCTGGTGGTGGCCGCCGCCGCTAGTAAAATATAGGCCATGTGGGAAATGGAAGAATAGGCCACTACTTTTTTCATATCCTTTTGGGCAATAGCGCAACTGGCCCCGTAGAGGGCGCTGATAGCTGCTATTGTTGCTAACCAAGGGGCGAGAGTCACCCAAGCATCGAGGAATAAACCGACTCCAAAGCGCAGCAGTCCATAGGTTCCTAATTTGAGTAATATTCCCGCTAAAAGCACAGAAACGGGGGTAGATGCTTCGACGTGGGCATCCGGTAGCCAAGTATGAAAGGGAAAAATCGGGATTTTGATGGCTAATCCAATCAGAAGGGGAATAAGGAGCAGTAATTGAGTTTTAACGTCTAAATTATTCGATAAAAGGGGATTATAGGCGAAATTATCAGCACCGGTTAGCCAAACTAAGCCAAGGAAAGAGATTAGCACTAAAAAGCCGGAAATTGCCGTGTATAATAAAAATTTCATGCCCGCATAACCGCGTCTTTGACCCCCCCAAATGGCAATGAGAAAGTAAAGGGGAACGATTTCTAATTCGTAAAATAGGAAAAATAGCAGTAAATCCTGCGCTAGAAAGGCCCCCGCTACTCCGGCATTGAGTAACAAGAGCAGGGAATAGTAAAATTTCGGTCGGTTAACCTCTGTGCCACTAGCATAAAGAGCAATTATTGTCAAGATGCTGTTAAGAAAAAGTAATGAAAATGATAAGCCATCGACACCGAGGGCATAATTGAAACCGAGGAAATTAATCCAAGGCAGGTTAACCGTGAACTGCATTTGCGGGTTACTAGGGTCAAATTGCCAGCCAAGGAGGATATTAAGCAGTAAGAGAACGACAGAAAGAGTTAGAGCTAATCCTCGCACTTTTTTCGCCTCTAGAGGCGTGTAGGCAATCAGTATCGCCCCTATAATCGGTAGCCAAATAAAAGCGTTGAGCATTCTTTAATGGGCATGATAAACCTTCCCATTATTGCCTGAGCGGTCAATCTTTAGCAAGATAAGTAGATAGGTGTTAAAAGTTGTCAGACACTCCCCTTATCAAGGGGGGCAGGGGGGATCCCCCCGCCTATCGACACCCCCCTTATCAAGGGGGGTAGGGGGGATCCCCCCGCCTATCGGCACCCCCCTTATCAAGGGGGGTAGGGGGGATCGAACCTAAAATCCATTTTCAATTTAATTCCACCCACCCACTTAAACTGGTGAACATTTAACTTAACTAACGATGAAACAAGAAAAGATCACTCTCAGTCAACTCGAAGGCTTTCTATTTAAGGCGGCGGACATTCTGCGCGGTAAAATGGACGCTTCCGAGTTCAAAGAATTTATCTTTGGGATGTTGTTCCTCAAACGCTTGTCAGACGAGTTTGAGCGCAAGCAAGCGCAACTCAAGAAACAATATGCACACATCCCAGACCCGTCGCTGCTGGCCGAACTCCTAGAAGGCGAAACCTCCTATGGAGAAACATTTTTCGTACCTCCTCGCGCTCGCTGGCATCAATCCTGGCGCGACGAAAACGGCCAGGAAGTCCCGCCGCTCAAACACCTTAAGCAGGACATCGGCAATATGCTCAATAAGGCATTAGCGGCGGTAGAGGATGCTAACGATGCCTTGGCGGGAGTGCTGAAGAATAACATCGATTTTAATGCCACCAAGGGCAAAACCAAGATACCTGACCACAAATGGAAGGATTTACTAGATCATTTCAATCAGCCCCAATTTGTGCTGGTCAACGATAACTTTGAGTTTCCCGACCTATTGGGTGCCGCCTACGAGTACCTAATCAAATACTTTGCCGATAGTGCCGGGAAGAAAGGGGGAGAATTTTACACGCCGGCCGAGGTGGTGCGGCTGTTGGTGCAGTTGGTTAAACCCCAAGCGGGCCATACTATCTATGACCCTACCGTGGGGTCGGGCGGTTTCCTTATCCAGTCCTATCAATATGTGGAGGAACAGGGGCAAAACCCCCAGAATCTAGCACTCTACGGACAGGATTCTAACGGTACAGTCTGGTCAATTTGTAATATGAATATGATCCTCCACAACATCACCCGCTTCACCATTGAAAACGGGGACACTCTCGAAGATCCGCTCATTTTAGAAAACGGACAGATTCGCAAGTTTGACCGAGTTCTCGCTAATCCGCCCTTTTCCCAGGATTACAGCAAGTCTAATCTCAAGTTTACCAACCGCTTTCGCGAATTCTGCCCGGAAAAGGGGAAAAAGGCGGATCTGATGTTTGTCCAGCACATGATTGCCAGTCTTAAACTCGACGGCCACATGGCCACTATCATGCCCCATGGGGTGCTATTTCGGGGGGGGAAAGAGAAGCTGATTCGAGAGATCTTAATTGAGGATGATCTGATTGAGGCGATTATTAGTTTGCCCCCGGGGTTATTTTATGGCACGGGTATCCCGGCCTGTGTGTTGGTGGTGAATAAAAATAAACCTGATGAATTACGCGATAAAATCCTTTTTATTAATGCCGATCGAGAATATGCTGAGGGAAAGAACCAGAATAAATTGCGCCCCGAAGACATTGAAAAGATCGATTATGTCTTTACCCACAAGCGAGAATATCCCAAATATAGCCGCTTGGTAGATAAGTCGGAAATTGTCGAAAAACACGACTTTAATCTTAATATTCGCCGCTATGTGGATAATACGCCAGATCCCGAACCGGAGGATGTAAAAGCTCACTTGATGGGGGGTATTCCGCAGGCTGAAATTGCCGCACAACAGGATACTTTTGCTAAGTTTGGCATCAATACAAATACCCTATTTAGACCCCTACGCCCCGGCTATGCTAGTTTTTGCCCAGAAATTGCCACGAAAGCCGCTATTAAAGAGAATCTGGAAGCTAATCCCGATTTACAAGCAAGGATAAGCGACCACTATACTACGCTTAAAAATTGGTGGCGAGAAGCGCGGGATGATTTTGCCAAGTTGGAGGGAAATAATATTATGCCCCAAGTGCGGCAGCAATTACTGAGCAGCCTCAAACAGCAGCTGATTCCTTTGGGGGTTTTGGATGAGTTTAAATCGGCGGGGGTGTTTGTTAACTGGTGGCAGCAGATTCGCTATGATCTAAAGACTATTATTAACACTGGCTGGCATCATACTCTTATCCCTGATCAGTATTTATTAGCGGCATTTTTTCAGGCGGAAGAGGCGGAAATTGAGGAACTGGAAAGTAAGATTAGTGCAGTCCAAGGGGAGTTAAGCGAAGCGGTGGAATCAGCGCAAGAGGTGGCGAATTATGAACCAGAAGAGGAAGAAACTGTTAGCGCCGCATCGATTAAGAAATGGCTTAAAGAGTTGATAGATGACCTGAAGCAATCCCAGGGCGATTCAGCAGCCAGAGAGCGCCAATCTTACCAACAAGAATACAATGTTATTACTGACATTGAGAACCGGATCAAGTTACTTAAGAATACACTTAAGGAACAGCAGAGTCAGCTTGAGTTAAAGCTGCGCTTAAAACGGGTTGGTGATGAGGAATTTAAGGCTGAAACTATTGAATTACTTGAGCAGGTGCAAAATCAGCTTATGGGGTTAAATGCAAGTAAAAAGGAAGAAAAGGCCAAGATTAACGCGCTTAATAAGGATAAGAAAGCCTTGGAGATTAAATTATCTTATCCTGAGGGATTACTGACTGAAATAGGAGGACAGTTAAGGGATGAAGAAGCGAAAAAATTGATTCTAAAAAAGCTCTATGATTGGGTATCGGAGCAGCTTACTCGTTACTTGAATGGGGAAAAGCGGGGACTTGTCGCTAAGGTTGAGAATCTTTGGGATAAGTATGCGGTTTCGAGTCAGGAAATGGAGGCCCAGCGAGAGCAGACTTTAGGAGAATTAAATGAGTTTTTGAGTAAGTTGAGGTATTTGGCGTGATGAAAAATTGGGATGTAAAAAAACTTCGTGATCTTGCTGATATACGAGTTAGTAATGTTGACAAAAAAATTTATCCTAGCGAACGACCTGTAAAGCTTTGCAACTACATGGACGTTTACACAAATGAATATATTGATGGATCAATTCAGTTTATGGAAGGTTCTGCAAACGATGCAGAAATTGAGCGATTTGGTTTAAATATTGGAGATGTAATTATTACCAAAGACTCAGAAACTCCTGATGATATTGGTATTCCCACCGTTATACATGAGCAAATAGATAACTTAGTTTGTGGTTATCATCTGGCACTAATTCGACCTGACAATGAAAAAATTGATTCTATCTTTCTCTCTAAATATCTTTCAACTTCACGAGTAGCTAATTATTTTGCTCTTCATGCTAGTGGTTCTACACGCTTTGGGCTTCCTATTGGAGCAATTGAGTCAGTTGAAATTTTAACGCCCCCAATTAAAGAACAAACCCAAATCGCCACCATCCTCTCAACAATAGACCGCGCGATTGAGCAAACCGAAGCCCTAATTACCAAGCAGCAGCGCATCAAAACGGGACTAATGCAGGACTTGCTCACCAAAGGAATTGATGAAAATGGCAATATTCGCAGTGAAGAAACCCATGAATTTAAGGATTCACCGCTTGGGAGGATTCCGGTTGAGTGGGAGGTAGCAACTATTGCTAAATTTGGGTCTAAAGATAGGTCTTACCTAAGAACAGGTCCATTCGGCTCAGATTTGAATACAAAACATTGGGTTGAGGAAGGTATTCCGGTCTTGACAATAGGAGCTTTGGGTGAAGGAGAAATTATTAAAGAAGAGCTTTTTTATGTATCAAAAACAACTGCTAATAATCTTAAGGCGTTTCGAGTAGAATCAGGAGATATAGTTTTTTCAAGAGTAGCCGATATAGGTCGCTCCCTAGTAATTCAAGATGAGCAAACTGGCTGGATTATTTCATCCAACTTAATGCGAATAGCACTCGATAAACAAAAAGGCAACCCAAGTTTTTTATATCAGAATATAGCTTTTAATTCTATCATACGAGCGCAACTGAGAGTTTCTTCCAATTCAGGAGGTAGAGATCTTGTTAATGGTTCAATCTTGTCCAGTATTCTTTTCCCCTGGCCTTCTCTTGATGAACAAAAAAGGGTAAACGCAATAATGCAGAGAATAGAGGAGAAAATCGTCATTTTAAAGAATCAGCTTGTCAACCAAATAAATTGTAAAACCGGACTCATGCAAGACCTCCTAACAGGCAAAGTTCGAGTTACGGACCTCCTCAACCAAAACACAGCAGCAAACTAACATCTAAAAATCAACAGAACTAAACGTTGCAACATTTGTGGTAACAAGTGTTAGCATGAAAAAAAATCAAACCTTAAAACACAGCCATCATGCAACTCAACGTCAAAAAACGCGGTAACTCCCTCAGCGTCATTATTCCCAAAGAAATCGCCGCTAACCTGAATATTGACGACGGCGACAATATTTATTTAACTAAAACCCCCAACGGTTACGAAATCACCGCCTTCGATCCCGACTTTGCCAAAAAAATGGAAATCGCAAGGCGCGGCATCAAAAAATATCGTAACGCCCTGATTGACCTAGCCAAATGAGAGAACCATACTGGCTCAACGAAAAGGAAATCATCGCAATTCATGGCGAAATCCTGATAAACCAAACCGCACTGATCAGGCATACACAACAGCAAGCGATGAAAAAAGGGAAAATAAGAGTTTGCCATGAAAACACCAATAACAAACATCAAACCATCCCCTGAGCAAATTGAGAACTTTTGCCAACGTTGGCACATTACAGAACTGTCCCTATTTGGTTCAGTATTACGCGATGATTTCCGTGTTGATAGCGACATTGATATATTAGTCACCTTTGACCCCCAATTTCAGCGCGGACTAACCGAAACATTGCAAATAAAAGAAGAACTGCAAAACCTATTTGACCGCAAAATTGACTTAATTGTGAAAGCTGCTATAGAACGTAGTGCCAACTGGTTGCGTCGTCAGAATATCCTAGAATCTGCTCAGGTTATCTATGCTAAGAGATATTGAATCCCTCATCGATATCGAACAAGCAGCCAAGCGTATCCTTCGCTTTTCGAGCGGTGTTGAGCAAATTGAGCTAATCACCAATGATGAGAAAATTTCAGCAATTCTCTATCAGATTACAATTATAGGAGAAGCAACAAAACGACTTTCAATGGGATTTCGCCAACAACATCCAGAAATACCGTGGCGAAATCTGGCAGGGATGCGTGATATAATTGTCCATGAATATGATCAAATTGATCTTGATATTGTTTGGGACGTAATTCAGCACGAAATTCCTCAACTATTGAAGCAAATTAAACCTATATTGATGGACTCCAAAACTAATGAAAGCAATTAATTTTAAAACCATCCTAAAAAACGGCATAGTCACCATTCCCGCCGAATATTCTTCTGAATGGGAATGTAAACAGATCTGCGTCATCATCTTAGAAGATAGCAATAATGACACTTTGCGAGAAACAACTATTTCCCTATTTGAGCAAAATAAAATCAGTCTAGGGACAGCAAGCGAAATATTGGGAATAAATCAGATTCAATTGCAGAGATTGCTGTCAGAGCGTGACATTTGATGAGTAGAAAACGGATTTCTCCGAGAAACCCGTTTTCTGTGCGTTACTCAACGGATTTAGTATTAGTACACAAAGCAGCGTTGGTTTCCAAAGATGAAAAACCTCATAAATACAGTTACATACAGGTTATCTGGTCATGAACAAAACACCTCAACCTATCAAACTCGATGAGCGCAACGGGGTCGAAAAGCCCTTACTTGACCAACTGTACGGTTTAGATTGGGAAATATTGGATTTAGAGACAAAACAAAAACCACAGGATACTTTTAGAGAAAGCTTTACCGAGGTGGTGATGCTGCCGGTGCTGCGAGAACAGCTTACAATCATCAACCCCTGGCTAGAAACCGACCAAATAGAAGAAGCCATCAAACAACTCACCGCCAACTTCCCCAGCACCAACCTACTGGAAAATAACCGCCACGTCTTTAAACTGCTTCAGGAGAATACCAGCGTCTCAGAGAACCGTAAAACAGGCGAAAAAAGCCCCACCGTCAGGTTTATCGACTTTGACCACCCAACTAACAACCGCTTCATCGCCGTTTGCCAGTTTAAGGTGCGGATTCTAGGCACAGAAAACCACATCATCCCCGATATTGTCCTCTTCCTCAATGGGCTGCCAGTGGTGGTCATTGAATGTAAATCCCCCAAAGTCACAGAACCCATTGCCGAGGCGATCGAGCAACTCCTCCGCTACAGCGAACAGCGCGGCGCTAAGGGCGAGGGAAATGTCCCCCTCTTTTTCTATAACCAGTTTGTCGTAGCTACCTGCCGCAATCAGGCAAAATTTGGCACCATTACCACCCACACCGAAAAATACTTCTTCCGTTGGGCTGACCCCTATCCCCGCACCCTAGAAGAACTAGAACACGGTATTAGCTCCCCCAATGACCAGCAGCGACTGGTGGCGGGAATGTTTGCCCCCGATAACCTCCTAGAGATTATTCGCAACTTCACCCTTTTCTCCGTCAACAACAAGGGAGAAACCATCAAAATCGTCGGGCGTTATCAGCAGTTTCGTGCCGTCAAGAAAGCCGTGGAGCGTCTCCTAGAGGGCAAAACCCCCCGGGAGCGCAGCGGCATCATCTGGCATACCCAGGGGTCAGGTAAGTCCCTGACCATGATGTTTATGGTGCGGGCCATGTACCGCCATAACAACCTTTCCCAGTGGAAAGTGGTATTTATCACCGATCGCACCCAACTAGAGCAGCAACTCGCCGAGACCGGCCAAAGTGTTGGCTTTACCGTTAAGCCCGCCAATAGCATCGCCAAACTGAAGGAACTACTTCGCAGCGACTCCTCGGATCTGGTCATGGCCATGATCCACAAATTCCAAGAGCGGGAACTGCGGGAGACCTTCCCGGAGCTAAACCGGAGCAGCAACATCCTGGTGATGACCGATGAGGCCCACCGCTCCCAGTACAGCCTGCTGGGGACAAACCTCGACAAAGCTCTCCCCTACGCTTCCCGTATTGGCTACACCGGCACCCCCATCGACAAAACTGAGAAAGTTTTCGGGGACTACATCGACAAGTACACCATGGGCCAGTCCATCGAGGACGGCGTGACCCTAGAAATTGTTTACACCGGGCGCACTCATAACGCCGAGGTGTCTGATCAGACAGCTATGGATGCGGCTTTTGCCGATGTCTTCAGTGAGTACAACCTGCAAGAGCGGCTGCAGATTTTGGGCCATGGTTCCAGGGATGCCTACCTAGAAGCTCATCCCACCATCGCCGCTAAAGCCAAGGATATGGTGCAGCACTATCTCCAGTGCATCTTTCCCAACGGCTACAAGGCCCAGGTGGTGGCGACTTCCCGGGAGGCGGCGGTGCGGTACAAAGAGCATTTAGATGCTGCCCTGGCCGAGGAGATTGCCAAATTGGAGCAGGGGAATCCCCACCGGCTTAACCTCGATCGCCTGAAACGACTTAAGACCGATGTGGTCATCTCCGGCAGTCATAACGACCTACCCCACCTCAAGCAATACAGCAACTCCACCCGCCACGATACTACTATTAAAAGCTTTAAACTGCCCTTTGACGCAAGGGATGAGGGGATTACTGGAGATGTGGGCATTGTCATCGTCAATAATATGCTACTGACTGGCTTTGATGCCCCAGTAGAGCAGGTGATGTATCTCGATAGGGTCATCCAGGCCCACAACCTGTTACAGGCGGTCGCCCGTGTCAACCGAGTCGGCGGTGCGGACAAGGATAAAGGCTTTGTCGTGGACTATGTAGGCATCGGCCACCACCTGAAGCGAGCCATTGATAACTACGACGAGCGAGAGCAGCAAGAAGTCGAGGAAACCTTAAGTTTTCCCGAGGACGAGATCCGTCAGCTTGAGGATGACCACCGGGCAATCCTTGCACTCTTGAAGCAACATGGACTCACCGACCTGAACGATCAAGATGCCTTTTTCGACCTCTTCTATGACGAGGATGTGCGATTCGAGTTCATGCTGGCCTTCAAGAAGCTGACCCGCAGCCTTAACTTGGTCTATCCCGCCAAGGAGGCCTTGAACTATATGAGAGACTACCAATCTCTCACCGCAGTGAATGTACTAGCGGGGAAGCACTTCCGCGACGAGCGCCTGAGTATGAAGGGAATCCCACCCAAGCTGCGGGCCCTGACCGACCAGTATCTGCAATCAAGGGGAATTGACGAGAAAGTTAAACCGATCTCGATCTTGGATAAGGACTTTGAGAGTCATGTCCAGAAACACCAGCGAGTCAAAACAAAGGCCGCCGCAATCGAACACGCTCTCCGCCACTATATCGAGATCGATCTGGCAGATGATCCCGAACTGCAAGCCTCCTTTTCTGAAGCACTGAGAGCCATCTTCGAGGAGTTTAAAGACAATTGGGACAAGATTTACCAAGAACTGGAAAAACTACGCCAGAAGGCGAGAGAAGCAAAAAATGAGCCTACCTACGGACTGGACAGGAAAAAGCAGCTGCCCTTCTTTCGGATGTTCAAACGGGAGTGTTTTGGAGAAGCGGCATTAACTGACGATATGGTTTCTCAGATGGTCGCTCTCACTCAACAGGTATTTACCGTTGTTGAGCAGGAGTTACAATTAACTAGCTTTTGGGAGAGCATTCCCGCTCGCAAGAAACTTAAGGCAGAGATTCAAAAAGTGTTACTCTCTCCCGACTTTTACCAAATTCCCAATCTTATGGACAATCGAGAACAGATTATCTCGCGGGTGATGGAAATAGCAGAGAAAAATAACGACCGAATTTTTTAGGCTGAATCGAGTAAAATTGAGCGACTTTTAATATGAAACTTGACTATAAAATCATTTATTCTTCCAGTCGTAAGACCCTGACCATTACCGTGGAACGTGATCGATCGATCGTGGTCAGAGCGCCTACTGGTACTCATCCCGATAAGATCCAGCAAATAGTAGAGTCACGCAAGCAGTGGCTCTATGAAAAAATTCACCACGAGCAAAAGTATCGAGTCCCACTTCATCCTCCGGGTAAGGAACTGGTTAATGGCGAGTCGCTTCTTTATTTAGGGCGCTACTATCGTTTAGAATTGGTTGATGATCAGACAGAGATAAAGTTTATTAACAATCGCTTTCGAGTACCAAAGGCACTAACAGAGAATGGTGGCGAGATTTTTCAAGATTGGTATATTCAGAAGGCAAAAGAGAAGATACTTCCTCGTGTCAACCTTTATGCTAAAAAGCTTGGTGTCAGGTTTAATCAGGCTAAAATTACCGACAGCAAATATCGCTGGGGTTCTTGTACACCCCAAGACAATGTTAACTTTAACTGGCGATTGATCAAAGCCCCGATGTTCGTAATTGATTATGTGGTAGTTCATGAGTTAGCGCATCTGATTGAATCGAACCACACTCCACGATTTTGGCACATTATTAAGTCGCAAATTGCTACTATGGAGAAGGCAAAGCAATGGCTTAAAGAACACGGTCAGATGTTGGAACAGTCACTATAATTTTGGAAAATAAACCTAATTTAAATCTGCTGGGATTAGCACCCATAGCCATTTTACCCGATTATATCGTCTCGGAGTCTCCCCAAAAGGAAAACCTCATAACTCACCATTAAGATAACTGCTAAGTAGGTAGGTGTTAAAAGTTGTCAGACACCCCCCTTATTAAGGGGGGACTAAGGGGGGATCGGCACCCCCCTTATTAAGGGGGGACTAAGGGGGGATCGAACCTAAAATCCATTTTTAATTTAATTATAACCAGCTACTTATAATTATAGTCCAAGGTTTGACTCGGTGTCAAAAAAGTTTCAGCTAATTTAATTAAATTGGTTCGATTAATCTTGCCTTGGGGACTTTTTGGTATCTCTGGTAATTTTATCCAATGTTTCGGCAGCTTATAATTGACTAATTTATCTTTAATCTGAGATTGAATAATTGTCTGGCATATCTGAGAGTTAACGGGGACATAAAAAGCCACAATTATCTGTCCCCATCGAGAATCTGGCAATCCTAAAACCACCACATCTTTAACTAAATTAGTTTGTCTAATGGCAGTTTCTACCTCAAAAGGATAAACATTTTCTCCTCCGGTAATTATTTTTTGACTATCCCGACCAATGATATATAAATAACCACTTTCATCGAAGTAACCTAAATCATCCGTCTCGAAGTAGCTTCCTTGATTAAGATGGGGATAATAGCCTAAAAATAAAGATTTCGCTTCAATAATAATTTTCTGGTTATCGGGATTAATTTTTATCTGAGCATGGGGTAATAGCTGTCCATTACTATTATTGCCTCGTCGAAAATCTTCTGGTTTAAGGGTGACAATTTGTGAGGCAGTTTCCGTCATTCCATAGGTGGGAGACAGAGAAATATTATATTCTCTAGCTTTTTCTAGTAAAGATGGCCATGCAGGGGAACCTCCTAGTAAAACTGTTTTAAAATTGGTTAACCATTGAGGATCATTTTCTAGAAAGAATTGTAATTGAGTGGGTACTAAAGAGATAAAATAATCTTGAAGATTGAGATTATTTATGCGCTTTTGTTTGATTTTATGGTAAGAAATAACAGCAAAATCTCCCTCTGTTAAAAAACTTCTCAGAAACTGCATTAAACCACTAACATGATATAAAGGCAGTAGGCAAAAAGAGTTAACCTGCTCGACTTGAAAATATTCAGAGAAACCTTTGACAGAAGCAGTTAAAGTTAACCAGTTATGGATAGCAAAGCGAATTTTTCCCGAGGTTCCCCCCGTGGGTATCATCAGAGAATTAGTCAAAGGATTAACAGGAGGAGAATTATGGTTAAAAACCTCGATATTTTCACCAAAAATATAATCGGGTTGCACCAGAGAGAAAACCTGTTCCCATTCGTTAGTTTTCCAGTCGGGATTAGCTAGAAATAGGCAACTTTTGACCCTGACAGCAGCCAAGAATATAGCTAAGAATTTAATGGGATTGACTTCAGCAAGCAGTATAGTTAATCGAGGATTATCTGCGGCGATAAATTTCTGACAATAGGACTGATATAATTGATAAAATTTCTGGCTATTGTATCCATATAACCAATCTTTTTGACTGAGATATGCTAATTGTTTGCTGATGTCGTCCACAGTTTTTCTAACCAATCGGGGTCACTATTATTAAACCATTGTTGCACACCAAAACCTAAAGCTCGCTCCTTTTTGGGGTATTCTTGTGCTAGACGTAGAGCGGATTTTCTGCCGATATTAGTTTCTAAAACGGAGGAAAATACTAAATCTAAGGGATATTTTTCCCAGAGATGTCTTAACCCGTGGATTGAACCGGTAATAGCAGGTTTAATCACAAAAATTCCTCGCCATCCCCGTTGATAATATTCCTCTATTTGTCGAAGATTGGCCACCGATTCATCTAAAGCAATCCCTGTGGTAAAATCTTGACTTAATTGCAACATTTCTAACCATTGAGACGGGGGTAAAGGTTGTTCGATAAATTCAATTATTTGACATTCATCGGCAATTTTTAACCAGATTTTACTCTCAGCAATACTTAATCCCCCATTGGCATCTAAACGCAATTTAATTTCCCTGGGTAATCGGTCAATTAATTTTTCAAATAAGGTTAACTCCTGCTTGAGAGAATTGACCGCAATTTTCCATTTATAAGTATTAGTTTGATTAGCGGCTAAAATATCATCCAGACAGGGAAATACTGCCGCACCGGTGGGTAATAAATAACTATAATTTTTCGGTTCTAATTCTCTTGATTTATTCTCGATACTTAAATCTTCTAAAGCTGATTCAAAGGCAAATTGACAAGCAGGAAATTGTTCAGGAATATAAAAAATTGAATTTATTGATAGGGGATTTTCGAGACTTTGACAGAATAATATTGCTGCCGATAATGTTTCTGAACCAAATTCAGGTAAAGGAGCAATTTCTCCCCATCCTATACGTCCATCTTCCGCTTCTAAGCGAATAATAATTCCTTCCCTAATTTCCCATAGTCCGTGATGGGTTTGTAGGGGATGCAGCAAAGGACGCTGATAAACACGAAATTGCCAGAAATACATGATTAACTATAAGTAGTAGTGAAAAGCTTAACATGAGCAGGCGTTGGGTTTCATGTTTCAAACCAACCTACGTTCTTTATAGAGTTTGTCAGCGAAACGTTTTTTTTCTTAAAGTCCAGAAAACGGGTTTCTCCGAGAAACCCGTTTTCTAGGTGACTTAGAAGGAGAGCTTAGACACTTAGATAAAGAAATTACCCACTGGAATGTTGCCTAAAGCTGGTAAAGCACCAGTAAATCCGGTGATATTTATTAATAAATCATTGCTGGATTGGAAGCCAGCCGTGCCATCATTAATAATGAGGTAGGTTCCAGCTATTGCACCGGTTGTTACCTGCACTAAGGCGGCACTATTAACCCCTAATCCTTGATTACCTGTAATCGCTCCATTGGCATCAGTAAATACCTGATTGACTAAATTCTGTAAAGTGGTGACGGTGCTATTAGCAGCACGACTGAAACTACTAGGCGCATTCATGGGTAGTCCACCTTGAGTTAATAAGTCAATTTTATCAGTATTGATGGCAAAATCTGTGATACTATCGCTTGCGGATATGGTAGATTGGCCAAATTGGAAGATGAAAGTATCTGCACCATTACCACCGGTTAAATTATCAATTCCCGCACCTCCATTGATTTGATTATTGCCACTATTTCCGGTGATATTATTGTTACTGGCGTTACCTGTACCGTTAATATTATTACTGCCAATTAGTCTGAGGTTTTCGACATTGTTGGGTAAGGTGCGAGTGAGACTGCTTTGCCAAGTATCAGTAATGATAACTTCTCCTATTCCTCCTTCGGGATTGATGGTAGCATTAACCGCATTTGACAGGGTTACTGTAAAGGCTTCATCGGCTTCGTTGAGGTTATCATTGAGGATGGGAATGCTAATAGTAGCGGTGGAAGTATTCGCCGCAATGGTGAGGGTTCCTGTCTGGCTAGTGTAATCTACATTGGCGGTAGCATCAATGGGTCCAGTGGTATAGTTGAAGCTAATTGGTTGCGGGTTGGGGTTATCAACTGTGACGGTGAGGGTTACATTACTATCTTGACCTTCGACAACGGTGACATTATTGATGGAGAGTTGGGAAAAGTCGTCATTATTAATTGTCCCCGTCACTGCGGTAGTTGTCCCAACTGTATAACCTGTCCCAGAAGCAAGAGTTAAAGCAACAGTTTCATTACTTTCTACTGTTGTATCAGCAGTGGGGTCAACAGTTACGGTAGCAGTGGATGAACCAGCAACGAAATTCACTGTCCCTGTTGTACTGGTGAAAGTTGCTGCACCGGTTTGAGTGTAATCTGTGCTAAATGT
>NZ_JASJFF010000224.1:0-1968 GCF_030065435.1 Microcystis sp. M53603_WE2 | reverse complement strand
GTGCGCTGCTGGATTTCCTGAGGGGGAACCTTACCCAATTCGGCAAAATCCTTGAGGGGACGGGTGATTAATTCGGCAGCGCGATCAATGACCAAGTAACAGGTTTTGGGAAAAGCCGCTGCCGAGAGGGGTAATATCTCTAATTGGGCTGTTTTAACGATAGTCGGGCCTAAATAGCTCCCCGCTAGTTCCTCCTCCTCCTCGTCTTCATCTTCATCTTCATCCTCCTCTTCATCCCAATCCTCGTCAAGCTCATCTTCCTCCTCCTCTTCCTCGATAGCTTCGACGAAAAACTCGGTTAAATTAGCGTCTTCTAGGGGTTTATCGCCATTAATTTCTATATATTCCGAATTATCTGCTTCTGGCGGGTAAGAGGTATCCATTAACAGGGTTAATTGTTCCACAGAAGCGCTCGGTTGCTGAAAAGCCTGCTCATCCTTAGCTGCGATGTGGGCTGCCCGCAAACTAATCACCTTGATCGCTTTTTCCGGTAAATCCGCTGCTGCTTCCTCCTCCTCGAGGCCACGAGGATTGCGGGCCAAGCGTTTTTTCTGGATTAATTGCTCGTATTCCTCGCCAGAAAAAGAATTTTTGAGAAAACGACTGACCGTAGAACTACTCACGCCATAACGCTCGGCTAAGGTGGAAGTGGTGGCCTCCGTTTCCCGATAAAGCTTAAGAATTTCTTTTTTCGTGGCATCAGTCAGTTTTCTTGCACTCATATTACTTATATAGTTATTTTTTAAGCGATAGGATCTTGCCGATGGCTAGTCAGGGGAAGCTGTTGTCCTTGAGCGGATGTACTCTTAATCATAAAACGCTCTAGCCAATTAAAACTAAGCAATTCGTTTTCTAGTCCCTGTTCTAGTCTATCCTTGACTTCTGTTTCTCACCACTACTCAAGATTAAAAAATTGACGATGATATCAAGTGCTGCTAGTCAAAAAGCCTTATTAGTTCTGGCCGATGGTACGGTTTACGAGGGTTATTCCTTCGGCTCCAAGGGAACCACCGTCGGCGAAGTTGTCTTTAACACGGGGATGACTGGTTATCAGGAAGTCCTCACCGATCCCAGTTATGCCGGTCAAATCGTCACTTTTACCTATCCGGAATTGGGAAATACGGGGGTTAACCCCGAGGATGAGGAGTCAATTCGTCCCCAGGTGAAAGGAGCGATCGCCAAAAATATCTGCCACCGGCCCAGTAATTGGCGTTCTACCCAATCCCTACCGGATTATCTGGCCGATCATCATGTTATTGGCATCTATGGCATCGATACCCGGTCTCTGACCCGCAAAATTCGCTCGGTTGGGGCGATGAATGGGGCAATTTCCACGGAAATACTCGATTATCATGATTTACTGCGGCTGGTGCAGGCAGCCCCCAGTATGGCGGGGTTAAATCTCGTTAAAGAAGTTACCACCAAGGAAGTGTACGAGTGGACGACTCCCACCCCGTCCGCCTGGGAATTTGCGCCAATTGATAGTGATCAAGAACCGTTAACGGTGGTGGCGATCGATTTTGGCATCAAACGCAATATTCTCCGACGTTTAGCCAGCTACGGTTGTCGGGTGATCGTGGTTCCCGCCGACACTCCCCCAGAAAAAATCGCCGAATATAATCCCGATGGTATTTTCTTTTCTAACGGACCGGGAGATCCGGCGGCTGTCACCGAAGGTATTGCCCTAGCCAAGCAACTTTTACAAGGGGAAAAACCCACTTTTGGCATCTGTATGGGTCATCAAATTTTGGGGCTATCCCTAGGAGCAGAAACCTTTAAACTGAAATTTGGTCATCGCGGGTTAAATCAACCCTGTGGACTCCAGCAACAGGTGGAAATTACCAGTCAGAATCACGGTTTTGCCGTGCAGGAAGCCTCTTTAAACCCGGAAGTGGAGATTACCCATCTCAACCTCAATGATCGCACCGTAGCGGGTTTAAAACACAGGTCTTTGCCCTTTTTCTCGGT
>NZ_JASJFF010001286.1:0-2668 GCF_030065435.1 Microcystis sp. M53603_WE2 | reverse complement strand
GGGGCAATCATTCAGGCTAGATTAGGATTATTAGTGTACGGTGCTGACGATCCCAAAACAGGAGTTATCCGCACTGTGGCTAATTTTATTGATAGTCCTTTTTCTAACCATCGTTTACCGGTAATCGCGGGAATTTTAGCCAAGGAATCCGGGGAATTATTACAAACATGGTTTGAGAAAAAAAGATGAGAAAAATTTGAGTAATTATCGGGACGGTTGATAAATTTAGCTAAATTTATCAAATTATTGCCTTAGACATGACAAAAATAACCCATGATTAAAAGCTTTCGATGTAAAGATACAGAAAAGCTATATAATAAGCAGTTTGTTAAAAAGTTTTCTGGGATTGAACGATTAGCGATCAAAAGATTGCGTATTTTAGAAAGTGCTAATACACTAGAAGCATTGGCAGGATTGCCGAGTAACCGCTTAGAACGTTTAAAAGGAGATAGAATCGGTCAATATAGTATTCGTGTCAATGACCAGTATCGTATTTGTTTCTCATGGGATGATGCAGCTACTAATGTTGAAATTGTTGATTATCATTAAGGAGAATTCACGATGAATAATTGGGAAAGTCCTATCCACCCCGGTGAAATTTTAGCTGATGAATTAGAGGAAATTAATCTTGATGTTTCTCAGCTTGCCACAAGAATTAATATCTCTGAGAATGAACTTGAGCAAATTCTCAAACGTCAAGGAAATATCACGGGAGATATTGCTTTAAAATTAGGGCGTTTTTTTAATACAGGAGCAGAAATTTGGATGAATTTACAAAAAGCCTATGAGTTAGATATAGCGAGGGAAAAGTTAGGAAATACCCTCGAAAAAATTATTCCTTATCAATCCCTGTCTTCAGGATAAATTCTCTTGGATTCTATAATTATTCATTTGGCTGCATCTCACATTTGCAGAAATAGCGACAATCAGCAATTATCAGTTATCCTTAAACTGATACAAATGTATGAATAACCGCGTGTGGGAGTTAATCATACTGTTAACAGTGGACTAGCTGATCACCACCAGTTGCATTAACTGGATCTTTTGCCAAAATGGAGTAAATATGGTAGCGGGGGGATGGTCAATGACAGCACAGGAAGTATTAGAGTTGATTCAACGGGCAAAAGACGAAAGAGCGGAGAAGTTGGATCTGTCCAACAAAAACTTAACAGAAATTCCCCCCGAAATCCCTCAACTCACCTCCCTGCAAGAACTCAACCTCAGCTTTAACCAAATCAGCGAGATTCCAGAAGCGCTCGCTCACCTCACCTCCCTGCAACGCCTCTTTCTCAACAATAACCGAATCAGCGAGATTCCAGAAGCGCTCGCTCACCTCACCTCCCTGCAACGCCTCTTTCTCAACAATAACCAAATCAGCGAGATTCCAGAAGCGCTCGCTCACCTCACCTCCCTGCAACACCTCTACCTCAGCAGTAACCAAATCGGCGAGATTCCAGAAGCGCTCGCTCAACTCACCTCCCTGCAATTCCTCTACCTCAGCAATAACCAAATCAGCGAGATACCAGAAGCACTCGCTCACCTCACCTCCCTGCAATACCTCTATCTCTACAATAACCAAATCAGGGAGATTCCAGAAGCGTTCGCTCACCTCACCTCCCTGAAAAGCCTCTCTCTCAGCAATAACCAAATCAGGGAGATTCCAGAAGCGCTCGCTCGACTTACCTCCCTGTGGGTCCTCTTTTAGTTTGCTCTGGACGGGTAAAATCAATGAAACGACCTTCAATCAGTTTTTAGAGGGTTTTTGGCGATCTATCAGGATTTTTAAAGGACAAGAACCAAAAACCAACAACGATGACACCTCCCAAGAAACCCCCGAATCGGAGCAGTAAAGATTTGCTTACCACAGAAAGGTAACTTAGGCAAAAAAGTTTACAAATATTTAATATTAATCTCTCTTTTTATCAAACTGGGAAAACTCTTGGCCTTTTCCCGTTCTCAACCTCTTATACTAAATCCGGTTATTAAAAACTGATTATTTATTCTCCCTTTTGCCTCTTGCCTCTTGCATGAGTGCCTGTCCTCATATGTAGCCTATACTCAACGGATTTAGTATTATATGCTATTCACAACTAATCTAATCAGTGTGGCCAAGGGAATAATTTCTCTTTGACAAAATCCCGGTAACATTCTGTCTGTATATGATATTGAAGATGGCTTAAAAGAGAGTTGGTTACAGCGATTATCTTGGCAATATGTTAAAAGGGATCGAGCTACCGCTCAAATAATTGCCCAAAGATATCTGGCCGCTAGTCCCTGTTTAGAAACCCTGCTAAAACTCCCAGAAGATTCCCTGGGTTATCATTATGCTACTCACCTAATTAGTCTCAATTTTGATCCTAATTTTTATCGGTCTATTCAGGTCAATTCCGATACAGATTATCTGCTGCTTCGCTTACGGCAAACTCACGATATCTGGCATATAGTAACGGGTTTTGGTGTCGATGTGACGGGAGAATTGCAACTGAAAGCTTTTGAATTAAGTCAAACTCGTCGCCCTCTAGCTATTGTCCTACTTTTAGGGGGATTATTCGGAGCTTTATTTTCTTCTCCACTTTCCTTAGCCTCTCTCTGGGAAGAGATTGTCATCGCCTATAATTTGGGAGCATCCCAGTTTTGCAATGAGTAAAAATACTCAGGCAATATCGCC
>NZ_JASJFF010000497.1:0-2935 GCF_030065435.1 Microcystis sp. M53603_WE2 | reverse complement strand
CCCTACTCTATCGAGTCAATCTTTGGTCAAGAATTATTTTTCGGGTTTTGGTTCCCATTGCCGAAATTCCCTGTGGGGATGGGAAGGAACTGTATGATGGCATTCAAGCCATTGATTGGCGCGATTATCTCACCAGTGAGGAAACTTTAGCGGTACAATGTACGGGAACGAACGATCGCCTCAATCACACCCATTACACCGCTTTAAGCATCAAAAACGCTATTATCGACCAACAGCGTCAACAGGGGAATCCCCGTTCTTTTGTGGATACAGAAAATCCCGACCTGCAAATTAACGCTCATATCGAGAAAAATCTCTGTGTGCTTAGTTTAGATAGTTCTGGTCACAGTTTGCATCGTCGCGGGTATCATCGGGCCATGGGAGTCGCACCTCTGAAAGAAAGTCTCGCCGCTGCTTTGGTAGAATTATCGGCATGGCAGGATGATATGGCGCTTTTAGACCCTTTTTGTGGTTCGGGAACCATTGTCATCGAAGCGACGTTAAAAGCTTTAAATATTGCCCCCGGTTTATCTCGTTCCCAGTTCGGATTTCAGAAATGGCCAGACTATCAACCGGATTTATGGCAATCTTTGCTTAAGGAAGCTAAAGAAAAACAAAAATTTCAGCTAAATGCGCCAATTTATGCTAGTGATGCCGATTATGAGGTTTTGCGTCAGGCCGAGGATAACGCCTATTTTTGTCAAGTGCAGGACCATATTAATTTTAGCTTGCAAAGCATCACCGACTTAGAACCGGCGAGCGATCGAGGGATTATTCTCTGTAATCCCCCTTACGGCAAAAGATTGGGCAATACCGAAGAATTAGGGGCCTTATATAAATCCTTCGGTGATGTCTTAAAACAGAGGTTTAAGGGTTGGACAGCCTATATTTTATCGGGTAACAAAGAACTGACTAAACAAATCGGTCTGCGTTCTTCCCGTCGCACTCCCTTGTATAACGGTTCTCTGCCCTGTACCCTCTTAAAATATGAGTTGTATTAACTACATCAAAACCTTGAGACTGTCAAGGGCTAAATGAACATTCTGACGAACTGAGGCAGCAGAAGTGTGTAGATCCAGACGTTCAGCATCGGTCAAACGCACTTCCAGAATACTTTCCACACCCCGACAGCCCAAGCGACAGGGAACCCCCAGATAGACATCCTGTAAACCGTATTCACCCTTAAGATAGGCTGCCGCCGGCAGTAAACGGGATTGATTTCTCAATATCGTCTCGACCATGGTACAGGCAGAGGAAGCAGGGGCGTAATAAGCGCCGCCAGTTTGCAGTAATTTGACGATTTCAGCCCCACCGTTGCGAGTTCTCTCCACTAAACGGTTAATCGTCATCTCGTCCATTAATTCGGTAATCGGCACACCACTGACGGTACAGTAACGGGGTAGGGGCAACATTAAATCACCGTGACCACCCAAGACCATGGCATGAACGTCGGCGGTACTAACCCCCAATTCCATGGCGATAAAGGTTTGTAAACGGGAAGAATCGAGGACTCCTGCCATTCCCATCACTCTTTGGGGAGGTAAACCAGTTGCTTGCCAGACTAGATAGGTCATCACATCAAGGGGATTAGTGATGACGATAAAAATGGCCTCTGGAGAATACTGGAGGCATTTAGTGGCGGCCTCGACGACAATTTTGGCATTGACATTCATGAGATCATCGCGACTCATGCCCGGTTTTCTGGCTAATCCAGCCGTAATCACGACAATATCCGAGCCTGCCGTGTCTTCATAGTTATTAGTGCCGATAATCTCGCTGTCGTGCAGTTCTATGCCCTGAGCTTCCATCAAATCTAGGGCAATACCCTGGGGCAAACCATTGACGATATCGAGGAGAACCACATCGGCGAGGTTTTTTTCGGCGATGCGTTGGGCCAGGGTGCGTCCGACGTTACCGGCACCAATAACCGAGACTCGGGGCGATTGGCAGGGGATGAGTGTATCGTAGAAGTCAACCATGATTTATGGATGAGGCAATATCCTCATCAGACGGGTTCCAGTTGTTCGAGCTTTAGCCACACACTGGGGGTAGGAACGTAGAATTTAATCAAAGCGTAATCATCTTTTACATCCAAGACTTCTGCTGTCGAGTTGAACATATAACTGGGTAAACGGCGATCGCTGGCTAGGGCTTCGAGGCTATTTTCTAGGTTTCCCGTCACCACGCGGACTAAAGCTCCTTTCTTAATTGTAGCTGCCATGTTTTTCTCGTTGAATTTGCTTGGGGTTTCTCCCATAAATTGTTACATATTCCGGCGGGCCTCTGACAAGAGAGTGTAGAATGTGGGGTGTGGGAATGATGAATTATGAATTGGGGAGTGGGGAGAATAAATAAAAGCTGTCTCCTGTCTCCTGAATCCTGTCTCCTGAATCCTGTCTCCTAACTCCACCAATAAACTTTTTGGGCAAACCCTAATTAAAACTCAACCCTTTGACCATAACTTAAGAGACTTTGTAGGGTGGCGAGGCGATTTTCCCAGACTTGTATTTGATAGGGAGATAAATCTTTTTGTCGGGACATCACAGATTTAAATTGATAGCTAAATCGCTTTAAGGCATTTTGAGTTAAAGTCCAATTGCGAGGGCTGGGATTATTAGCTAATTGCTCTAATAAATTAGCCATTTCGTCCACTTCTTGCCCCCAAGTTTTTAAGGTTAGCTCCTCCATTGCCCATAAATTATTCGTTATTAAAAAACTCCACTCTTGACGCAGGAAATTAAACCGCGATGCTGCCGTTTTGAAGGGTTGACGGTGGGGTAAAGGTTCGGCTTTTTTCGTAATTATCGATCCCTGAATGCGATTAAGAATTGTTTGCAGGTTGGGATTGAGATTTTCTGTGGCAAAAAGAGCGAATCCCGAAGTGGGAAGATTACGAATAAATGGTAGTTGATCGATAGTTACTTGATCGGGTACT
>NZ_JASJFF010000551.1:0-1452 GCF_030065435.1 Microcystis sp. M53603_WE2 | reverse complement strand
TACTCGCGTTAATTCTTCTTGATTTTGGATGGGGAGCTACAGGGCAAAAGCGTTTTGTATTCTGTATTCCTTGCTACATTCTGAATTTGGAATTGCTGAATTACCGTCGATTGGGTTGACCCAAGGAAACTAAAGTAGGTTGGGTTGACGTAAGGAAACCCAACAATAGACCCAAGGAAACTACCGTAGGTTGGGTTGACGTAAGGAAACCCAACAATACACCCAAGGAAACTAAAGTAGGTTGGGTTGACGTAAGGAAACCCAACAATACACCCAAGGAAACCCAACAAAAAGATTCAGACAGATTTAGATTTTGGGTGTTGGGTTTCGCTTTCCCTGAGAATTGAGAGGTTTTCTTTAACATATTGATTCTACAAAACTGTAGGTTGGGTTGACGTAAGGAAACCCAACAATACACCCAAGGAAACTAAAGTAGGTTGGGTTGAGGCACGAAACCCAACAATACACCCAAGGAAACCCAACAAAAAGATTCAGACAGATTTAGGTGTTGGCTGTTGGGTTTCGCTTTCCCTGAGAATTGAGAGGTTTTCTTGAACATATTTATTCGCTCAAACCAAGCTAGGGACTGCACCTAGTTTTTTACACACAATTCCTGATGGTTTAAAATAGCTTCTGATACCTCAATGAGCAGAAAAGCGATCGCATCTTGATGATCCGCGTCGGTTAAAATGGTTTCGAGGGTGCTAGGGGTGGGAATTTCGTCCCCATCTGCCAACATGAAGGAAATATGACCTTTTAAGGCTTCAGTTGCCATTTTTTTCGCTTCTTCGATGGTTTCTCCTGCACTAATACAACCCGGAAAGTCATAAAATTGTACCCCATAATCACTATGGTTATCTTTATGAACGGTGGCTAAATAAGTAATCATTGATTTCTCCTTTATCGTAATTTAATACTGGCTTGTTTTTCGATACTGATTAGGGTTTTAAGGGGAATATCCTTTTTAGGGTGAGGAACAGTCACTTTCCCTTTTTTATGGGGATGTTTAAAATGATGATGACTTCCTGTTGTACCTACTTGATACCATCCCTCATCCTTCGGTTTTTTGATAATTTCTCGACTTTCCATAATTGATGATTTCTATTTCACCCCCCTAATTGTTGTAAAAGTTGCATCACCTTTTCATAAGTTGCCATATTATCCTGTTGGCGGAATAATATAGCTGCTTGTTGTAGATCAATTTTTGCTTTTTCGGTTTGTTTTAATTCGGCATATAAATCACCACGACTACGGATTATAGTAATCATAGCAATTATCGTCGATTGGGTTGACCCAAGGAAACCCAACAAAAAGATTCAGACGGATTTAGGTGTTGGTTGTTGGGTTTCTACCGTAGGTTGGGTTGAGGCACGAAACCCAACAATACACCCAAGTAAACCCAACAAAAAGATTCAGACGGATTTAGGTGTTGGGTGTTGGGTTTCGCTTTTC
>NZ_JASJFF010000315.1:0-2083 GCF_030065435.1 Microcystis sp. M53603_WE2 | reverse complement strand
GGCGGCTCCCCAGAACAGTCTCAGCCTGGAAGTTGGTCACTAGCTAGACACTACCTAACAGCCACAGGCGATAGGCTGAGAGGCCAGAGATGCTGTCGTGGCTTTCATCTTACCTCTCAGCGGTTTTTGAGATGTTGCGTTCAAGGTAATTTTTGGCAAATTGGTCATGGGGTTTCATGGACTGAGCAGTTAATCGATAATTCTCAATTGTATAGTTATTAAAAAAGTGGGTTTAAATAACCCACTTCTCAAGTGATGATTGGTAGTTTTTGGGATCGGAATTTTCAAACTGTGCCAGAAACTATGAGCAGCCATGGCAATTATTCTCCTTGTCAATAGTGAGCAATTGTAAGATTAGACTACCTCTTCGAGAAAATCATAAATTTTGTCTAATTGTTCCAAGGTCACTAAACCGTACTGCCAGAGAATCATCGGTAAATGAATTTTATCAGATTGGATCGAGCGCTCGGCCATAGCGATCGATTCTTGGGGAAGGGACAATTCCTCTTGTAGAAATCGTCGGAATTGGGAATAGGCAATCGTGGACATAGGGGGATTTTTTTCCTCAATAGTTATAGTATATCTCGTGATTTTAACAAAACACTACCTGAGCGGTTTCAAGGACAGTTAGTCTTGCGACCGTTTTTTCTGTATCTAAGCTATCCCGATGATAGAGAGCGCTTTCCTAAAAATCGCTGGCTCTCTTAAGATAGTCCCGTTAGATCGAGCAGAATTTTGTCTCTGTTTAATCTATCTATATCAAGGGTAAAGATTATTCAATCTATGACTTGATAGACTATAAAAATCTTAATCGATATGGTTATATCTTAAACAGTATAAATGCGTAATAGCTTCTAAAAGCCATACTTATATTTCCAGACAAGGGACACCTTCTATAAGAAAGTTAACACCATTTTCAAAAATCAAGGTCTTGAGATAGACTCAATCTTAATTTTATCTCCTTCTTTCACTCCTAATTCTTTGGCTCGGCCCCCGGCTAGTTCGATCACTTGATTAACCATGGTGTTTGGCCCATAGACAGGACAAGGATCGACAGCACAAGGGGGGACATTCAGCAAAACTGCTTTTACTATACCATCTTTTAGAAAAATCATGTCTAGAGGAATCGAGACATTTTTCATCCAAAACCGGGCCATCAGAGGTTGTGCAAAGGGAAATAGCATACCGCGATTTTTCTCCAAAGACGAGCGATACATTAAACCCTTGGCCTGTTGTTCCTGGGTTTGAGCCACTTCTAACTCAATCATCTCACCATTAATATCTGCTTTGGCCGTGATCGGTAATATTTGCCCTTGATTCTCAGTCGTAATCTGAGCCATTGAACTATTATTACCATTGAGATTAGTCGATTGACAACTCAGCAGCAACAAACCTAAAAATAGTATTAACTTGATCTTGAGCATAAATGATTTTTTACCAGTCATCACCAATAGTTATCAATACTTAATTTTTCTAGTATAAGTGGAAAATTAAGCAGATAAGACATTATCATAAAGTGGCGACAGCAAATATAAAGATAGTATTAAAAATATCTAGCATGGGGGTGAGCATCCTTCCTTGAGGAGAGGGGCAGGATTGCTAGAACGTATATACTAGGAAAATTCTCAAAGTTATTGGCCGATTTTCCCCCTCAATTTTGCCCTAGTCCGGCAGCAGTCGATCGCCTTCGTAGGTTAAAATACCACTTATCTATATGATCGATTATTGTAGGCTCAGGAGCAATCACCATGACCGCAGAAAGTATGTTATTTAATGGGCCGATCGTGGCGATCGTTCTCGTCCTCGTCGGATTAGCTTGGGGTTTTCTCCTCCTCAAAATCCAAGGTGGAGAAGCGGAATAGCTTGTTTTTCCGTTCATGGTTACTTTATTAGTAATCATGAACTAATTTTTCCCGATCAAAAGTAATTAAGAGAAAATCAAGGTTCTTCGTTACTTGGTATGGTTCGATAGGGGGGCATAAATCGACTAAATCCTTATCTGGCAAGAGACTTAATTGATTAGTTCGCTCTAGATAAGAAATAATTGACAAAAATCGCTAAATGCCTTTCTATATAAGGGTTC
>NZ_JASJFF010000684.1:0-7846 GCF_030065435.1 Microcystis sp. M53603_WE2 | reverse complement strand
TGAAAATTGGCTGCCGGATTGGGAAGATATAAACAGCGATAAATCTTCCCAAGCGAACTAAAGATTAGCTTCACCTACCCGGTTTACAAACATTATAATCTTCGTGAGAGATAACCGCTTCTGGGACGAGGAGATTGCCGTGGTCGCGACAGATGAGGCGATAATTGCGGGTAACGGGGATACTGATAATAAAGCGATCGTGTCGCAATCGTTTACCGTGGAAATCTCGATAATTGCGGTGATCTTGCAATCCTTGCAGGATTTCCCTAGCTTTAAGTACCACATTTTTCGGTAATTCCCGCAGATCGATCGGATCTTGGGAAAAAGTGGCTTCCCAGGCATTTTTTTGACGTTTTCTTTCTTCCCAAGCGGCATCTAGTTGAGCGCAATGATGGCAGACTTGGCCATAACCCTTGTGACCACAGGGAAACTTCTTCTTTCTTCTGGACATAATACCATCTGTCTGTAAGGCTGTGAGAGAGTATTCAAAAGCGGTAAAGCTTGCTTCACTTTTGGCAGATGGAGAAGAAAGTCTTTACCTAGTGATTATCTATACTTACCAGCATACAGGGATCGATCCCTCGTTTGGCCATTGACCAGCAAGAAAGTTGATCTTGGTTAGTTGGGGCCGGCTTTTTGGATAAGACTTTTAGGCTTTTTGGCTATCAAAAAGTGCCGGTCATTGGAGTGATCAGGGGGAAAATTCAGGTAATTTTTCCCTGAAAATGGGTAAAACCCCACACCCCACAACCTACCCCCAGGAAATTTGCTCACCAGCAGGATCAAGGCTGCTTAGAATAATTCCCATTCTTGGGTTCTTAAACGTTTGAGAATGGCCAAACGGCTGCTAAAATAATTGGCGCACAGACGACTATAATCGGTTAAACGCAGGTTATTTAAGCTAATTGACCAAGACCAAATATAGGCCGCTTGGGTGAGATACTGAAGACAAGATAATTCACCATCGGTTAAAGGCACTGTTTCATCGTAGCCTTGGATGAAACCATGGCGAACCTGGCGATTTAAGCCGGATTGTAGGGAAACTTGCAGAAATTTAGCGATATCAAAAACTCGCCAACCATAACCGCACTGATCGAAATCAAATAGGGTCATCTGATTATCAGGGGTGATATGCACATTACCACTATGAGGATCGCCCCAACAAATGCTCCAATAGGGAGATTCTGTCGGTAATTTAGCGGTTTCTTCCTCTATTTCCCCAATGGTTTCTAAAACACAGTCTAGGTCGCTCGGTCGTTGGTGCAGAAAAGGTGCGATAATTTGCAGGGAATCGTCGAGAAGATATTTGAGGTTGAGGGGATGACGATAGGCTAGGGTTTGAAAATCTGCTGTCACCCGATGTAAATTAGCCACGATCGCCCCTAAATGATAGGCTTGTTCTATATCTATGTCCCCAATAGCAATTCCTCCAGGAGCATAGGGAAAAAGGACGGCGTAACGTTTCCCTTCCGGAGCCTTAATTTCTACGGATAAATCACCGTTTTTGGTGCGAATTGGCGCAGCGACGGGAACCTGAGAGCGATCGAGATAATCTAATAATTCTAACTCGAAGTCTATTTCCATTTTGCTGCGCCAATGGCAGTGAGACACTCGCAAGATGTAGGGAGTTGTCAGGGTTTCGAGGAGATACACATCACTTAAACCCCGATGCCAAAATTGACAATTTTTCGGTACATCAATCTCGTAACGAGAAAAAACTAAATCTGCTAGGGCAGCAGGAGCAAGAGTGGAGTAGAGTGTGGGAAAAGTCCATTCTCCAGTCCGAAAATTGGCAGCGGGAGAACTAGAAGGCAGTAAATTGAGCGAAGCCTGAAAAGTCGTCACGGTTCCCTCCCGATGCAAGTATGGACAACGCTCGCATCATCCTATTTCATAGCCCACATATATTACAAATTGGTTCGAGCGCTCCGTATATTTCGCTACATTCCTCTGACTTGAAAGAGGGTGTAGGGTCTGGGGTGTGGGGTGTAGGGAAAGAAACCTCTTTCATCTGTGGGGGTGAAAATTTTTTCATCGGGACTGACTCCTTACCCCACAGTTAACTTTACTTTTGTCCAACTACTTATCAGTACCCCAAAAATTAATATAGGAGCTGCTGAAAAAGTCTTTGAGTGGCAACGCTGGAAGAGTTTTTGATGCTTTAACATCTACCTACTAACCGCCGATTCTAACATAGTAATTGTTCCCCGATTAGCATCAAATTCTACTGCAATACCAATAGCTAGAGTCTCGATAATCTCCAAATGTCCGATCATCAAACCTAAACAAGCGGGAATTTTTAAGGGTTGGATGTATTCTCGGATCACTTCTTCTAAAGTCAGGGAACCATAGTCACTATCGGCGCTACAATTGCTACATTGACCGAAGATAAACCCAGCTAAATTATCGAGAATTCCCGCTAATTTTAATTGATTTAACAGGCGATCTATTTCATAAATATCTTCACCAATATCTTCTAAAAATAGGATAGCACTGGTAAAATCTGGTAGATAGGGAGAACCTGCGATCGAGGCTAAAGTGGTTAAATTACCACCGATTAATTTACCTTTTGCTTGACCTTTAGTAATAGTTTGAATCCGATTTTTTACCCGCATTAAACGATTGGCATCATCGGGATCGGGAATATTTCTAAAAGTCAACTTTTCCCCAGAAAATAAAACCTGTCGAAAGCTTTCAGTTTGAGCGGTGCGCCAACTAGAAAAGCCATTGGGAGCATGGAAAGTAACTAAACCAGTTTTGGCATAAATAGCTAATAATAAAGAAGTTATATCACTAAAACCACAGATAATTTTCGGATGACGGCCAATTAAATCGTAATCGAGATAAGGTAATAAACGAGCGCTTCCCCAACCGCCGCGAATTGGTAAAATTAAGGCAATATTATCATCGGCAAAAAATTGATTTATATCCGCGGCTCGCTCGCTATCTTTACCGGCTAGATAACCATAACGATCTAAAGCGTGTTGACCAACTTTTGGGACTAATTTTAAAGCTTTAACTGCTTCAATAACTATATTCAAATCATCTTCTTTAAAAGTTGCCCCCGCCGGACTAATAATACCCACTCCGTCCCCCGGTTGTAGATGTGGCGGTTTAATTAGAGGAAAATTATTACTAACAACTTTTCTAGGAATTAGGGAAAAACTAACAGCAGTTAGAGCGGAATTAATGAAAAATTGACGGCGCTTCATTCTGATAGTTTTTAGAGAAATTGCCAGGGAAATAAGAATTTAAGTAGGTAGGCGTTAAAAATTATCAGATGCCCCCCTTATTAAGGGGGGATTAAGGGGGGATCGAGGGAAAAAAAAAGTTTTCACAATTGCCCCAGCTAAGAGGACAATTAATGCCCAAACCTGATATTTTTGGTTTCCTTCTAATGAGTTTAGTCGATTTTCTATTCCCTCAACTTTTCCCGTTAACACCGCTTGTCCTACCTTTAAATCCGTCACATCTTTTTGTAACGAATCGATTTTACCCTCCATCCGCGTCAAGATAGTTTCTAGGGAATAAGTAACCGTTTCCTGAGATTGATTCATTTGTTCAAGACCTTTTAGTTAATTTTTGCCCTAGAAAAGCAATTATGCTTCCGATTTTGCCATATCGCGAATGATATCGCCGCGGGTGATAATACCAATTACTTTGTGGGTTTCTTCCTCAATCACCGGTAAACGACGCACATGACGATCATACATTAACGAGGCCGCTTCTTTCAAAGGGCGATCGGCTGTGATACTAATAGGTTTATCGGTCATTACTTCCCCCACGGTTTGACCGAGAGCTTTATGGAGTAATTTCTCGTGACGGCTAGGATTTTGTAGATAGATGACACTATCGAGGAGCATAATGTAAGGAGGAGCTTCTACTCCCGTTTCCTGCCACATAAGGTCAGTTTCGGAGATAACCCCAATCAGTCGCATATTGTCATCCACCACGGGTAAACCACTAAACCGCTTTTCGGCCAAAATTTTCACTGCTTCGGATAGAGAAGTGTTAGCGGTGACGGTGATGGGATTGGGAGTCATGATATCGGCAACTGTTTTCGTCATCTTAGCGACCTGCGACAATAATGCTTTCTCTCTCCATCTTATCATTAGGGTAATCAGTCACCGCTTAATTATAACTATTCTTAAATCTTCGGGCGAGAAAATGTTCTAACATAAAAAGGAAATGGGATATTAATTTAGTTAGTTGACAAGGAAAAAGAAAAATGATCGCTCAACCTCAATACCCAGAAAGAATGACCCCGGAAGAGTATCTAGAATGGGAAGCTACCCAGGAATGTCGCCATGAATACATTGATGGGGAAATTATCGCCATGACTGGGGGTAGTCTGCCCCATAATGATATTACCTTGAATTTTTACAGAACTTTATATTCTCATCTCCGTCCGCGAGGCTGTCGAGTGAATGTATCTGATGCGAAAGTACAGGCTAATAATAGTCGTTATTTTTATCCCGATTTGGTGATTAGTTGCGATTTTAGGGATAGAGAATCTCGTAATTTTATTCAACATCCACAAGTGATTATTGAAGTGCTTTCCCCTAGCACAGGAAACTATGATCGCACCAAAAAGTTACAATATTATCGTCAGATTGCCAGTTTACAAGAATACGTTTTAGTCGATGCCGAATCGATCAGTGTTGAGGTTTATCGCCGCGGTGAAGATAAAATTTGGTTTTACTGCGCTTATAGTCAAGGGGAAGAAATTATTCTATCTAGTCTCGATTTTCACTGTGCGATCGAGTTAATCTATGAAGGGATAAGTTTCAATTAAAGAAAGTTTACAAACAGGTCAAACATTCCTAAACTTAAAATAAATACGTCCCGATTTTTTCGATAAATTCTATGTTACCGCCCCTATTAGTTCTTGATCCCTTGTTAGAAAACTGGTTACGAGAAGATCTCGGTAGAGGCGATCGCACCACCCAAGCAATTTTCTTCGGTCATGCTAAAATTGGTCAAGCTAGTTGGATTGCCAAGGAAGCGGGAGTTATTGCTGGTTTACCCGTAGCTGAACGAGTTTTTCAACTGCTTAACCCCACTATTCACTTTACCCCCACCGTTGCCGAGGGGGAATTCTGCCCCAAGTCTAAAGTTATTGCCGAGATAGAAGGTTCCTTCGATGCGTTGTTAATCGGGGAAAGAGTCGCTTTAAATCTTGCCATGCGCTTGAGTGGAATCGCTAGTGCCACTCGTCAGTATGTGGAGAAAATTGCCGATTTATCGACAAGATTGGTGGATACTCGCAAAACTACCCCGGGATTGCGAATTTTAGAAAAATATGCCTCTGGTATCGGTGGCGCTATTAACCATCGTTTGGGGTTAGATGATGCAATTATGATTAAAGATAATCATATTCAAGCAGCGGGCAGCATTGAGGAAGCAGTGCGTCGTGTACGGCAAAATATGCCCTATCCTCTCACAATTGAGGTAGAAACCAGCCAATTAGAAGAAGTGAATCAGGCCCTGCAGCAGCAGGTAGAGATCATTATGTTAGATAATATGGATTTAGAGATGATGCAAACTGCTGTGGAGATGATCCGCAATTTTAATAGTAAAACCAAAATAGAAGCATCGGGAAATATTACCCTCGATCGCATTCGCAACGTTGCCGAAACAGGAGTAGATTATATTTCCACTAGCGCCCCAGTTACCCGTTCTACTTGGTTAGATATTAGTATGAGAATTGATTAAAAAGCTATATCAGTTATCAGTGATCAGTGATCAGTAGGTAGTGGGGTAGTGGGGTAGTGGGGGAATTTCAAGTAAAACCCTAAAACCCTAACACCTCAACACCCTAAACCCCTAAATCCCTATCACCCTATCACCCGACTCCTGAATTCTTACTCCTGACTCCCATCTATTCTAACCTCGATCGCATCGCCAATATTTAGGTGTAATTGCTTTTGGGCGCTACCACTATTGACGGCAATTTCTAACCCCCCGTGACTACCGATAAAAGCGACTATTTCCCCCCAAGGAACATCACTGTAGGTGTTTTTTGCGGGGATAATTTTTGGACCCAACCGCACCGACCAATTTTTTCCCTCTAGGAGATAATCGGGAATATTGCTGATTAAATTGCCGAAAATGTCAATATATTGAATTTGACCCCTGATTTTATCTTCCTCGATTTGCGGAACAGCGATCGCTAATTGTTGCAAGCTATCGGGATCAATAATCTCACCTAACATTTCTAGGGGTACTCCCCGGGCCAAATAAGCGGCCACAGCAGCAAAAATATCACGACCGTGAAAAGTAGTGCTAGGGTTAGGGGTGCGCCAATAGGAAGAATTATCGAGATTAACGGCAGATATAGCGGGAGATTGGCTTAAAATGCCACTAAATAAACCATTATCTGGACCAACTAAATAACCACCGGCAAAACGAATCCCTACCCCGCGTCTTTTGCTTCCTACCCCCGGATCTATAACTGCCAGATGAATAGTGCCTTGGGGAAAATATTGATAGGCATTCAGGAGGATAAAACGACCAGCGTAAAGGTCTTGGGGCGAAATTTGATGATTCAGATCGATCGTGCGAGCATGGGGGGCAATTCCCGCAATTACTCCCTTGATCATGCCCACATAACCGTCCTGTAGTCCAAAATCGCTAGTAAGGGTTATTATTGCCTTTTCCGTCATCGACTTGTCCCTATGGTGGCCAACACTGTTAATAAATCTTAACGCTAAATTCAGTAGCTAAAGATACAGTTTACCAAGGAGAATGTTATGATTTAGATATAAGGTAAGTTAAGTCGCTCAAAAGTCTGTCCACCATGAACAAAAATCGTCAGCAAGTCCTAACACAGGCCACCGTGGCCCATAGGGAAACACTCCGCAGAAATTTACAACACCGACTGGAAGTAGCTAGAGCGCAGGGAAATGAGGCTCTAGTGCGTCAATTGGAAGCAGAGGCGGCCTATTTGCACCTTCGTTAGATTTAATCGGTGTTTAGCCATAGTCTAGTTGTCGGTTTCTAGTGATCGGTATGCCGATCACTTTTTTTTGGGCGAATTTTTTTAAAAAAATTGCCGATATCTCCACTGGCAATCCTTAAAATAGAAGGAACAGCAGTTTAGAGATCAAATAATTATGGCTTTTTTCCGGCAATATATCGCCCCGCTCCTGACTATCTTCGTGTTTTTAGTTGCTCTGGTTGCCACTGGCATCCGGATTTTTTTACCGGCAGATTTAGCGGCACCCGCTCCGATCGAGCCATCCCTGGGCATAATTTTCTCTTATCCTTGGCATGGCTAACCTTCCCGAAGATTATCAGCTGCGACTGGGAAAACCGAGCGATCGCTATCTACTAATTAATTTTCTCACCCGCAGCTATCAAGAATTTTTTCCCGAACAAAAAAACCTCTCCCATCTAGCTGATACAGTCAGACAGTTTTTTTGCCTCGATACTCCCCTGTGGATCGTCGAAGGACAACAAACGGCGATCGCTTGTCTCTGGATGGGGAGCGCCGTCGATCAGGTGACAGGCGATCGCTATGGTCATATTTTCCTAATTTACGTCGATCCCCAGCATCGTCGCCAAGGTATCGCCAGCGCACTAATCGATCGAGCTAAGGATTGGGCAAAAAGTCGCGGACAAACCCGCCTCGGTTTACAAGTCTTCATCAATAACGACAATGCTCTCAATCTCTACCAAAATCTCGGCTTTCAAACTCGCTCTTTGCTGATGTTGAAAAATATTTAGAAAAGGAGTCAGGAGACAGTATTCAGGAGATTATTTTTATTTATTCTCCCCACACCCCACACCCCACACCCCACACCCCACACCCCACACCCCACACCCTACACCCCACACCCCCACC
>NZ_JASJFF010000371.1:0-2747 GCF_030065435.1 Microcystis sp. M53603_WE2 | reverse complement strand
TTCCCATAGACAGTATTAATTAGAGGTGTTTCTCCGGCCGCTTCGATTTTACGACGCAGTAAGCGCATCAGGGCAGGAACCACATTACTATTAGGTTGCTCCCCTTCTGACCAGAGATGCTGATAAATTTGTTCATGGGTGAGAAGTTGACCTGGATGGGTCATAAATAAAGTCAACAATTGTACTTCTTTTGCTGATAAACTGATCGTGCGACCGTGACGATAAGCCACTTGATTTTCGCTATCGAGTTCTAAATCAGCACATTTTAGTTTACTGCTATTACTAGCTTCAAAATTGGGAGAACGACGCAATAAAGCGCGGACTCTCGCTAATAATTCTCGCAGTTGAAAGGGTTTGACTAAATAATCATCAGCGCCGGCATCTAATCCCGCCACTCGATCGTCTATGGTATCCTTAGCGGTTAGAAACAAAACGGGAGTGGTGTCCCCTTGATTGCGTAAATATTGACAGATTTGTAATCCGGATTGCTGGGGTAACATCCAATCGAGAATTAAGAGGTCATAATTATTCTCTTGTGCCAATTCTAACCCCGTCCGACCATGATCAGCAATATCAACTTCATAGCCTTCTTGAGCAAGAATTTGTTCTAAGGGTTCGGTTAATTCTTTTTCATCATCAACGATAAGTATTTTCATAAAAGTAAAAAAGATGGTGTTGGGTTTTGGGGTTTTGGGGTTTTGGGGTTTTTTAGTTGAATCTCCCCATTTCCCCATATCCCCATGTCCCCATTTCTCCTAATTATCGATCTTTGGGGAATAAATTGCGCCATTCGAGAGGGATATAACTTTCAAGAAATCTAGCCATGGTTTGGTAATGACGCTGATACAAAACTCCCATATAGATAATACCAAGTCCTAGGACGGTTAGGGCAAAGGGAAAGAAAATTGAATCGGCAAAGATACGATAGGAGAGATAGGAAAGATAGGCAAATACTCCGATACCTCCGAAAACCACAAATAATCTTCTTTTTAGCAGGACGGATAATAACATCAATCCCAAGTTAATTAGACAGTACAAAAATCGTTGCGCTTCATTATCATCGATGAGGAGAGATAGACTAAACCAAAACATAATTAATCCGAATAGGTATAGCCAAAAAGCAAAATCTCCCCGACTGCGACGCTGACGTACATCAATTAAATAGGCAGTTATTAAACAGGCAATTCCAAACCAAAAGGATACCCACAGTCGCATTCTCCATATATATTCGTTCTCTCCAAATAGCAAAGGGGTTAAGTCCATTGACATATACCACAGACTAAAGGCGATCGGTGCAGTTAAAAAAGGAAATTTAACAAATCTTAAAGTTATTAATCCTGCGATAATCGTGCCTAATTCCATTAAAAACCAACCGCCTTTAGTCCAGGTATAGAAATCTGGATAAATGGCCATATTTCCGGCTTGCCAGTATCCTGTCCAGCGTTGTAAACCGTAGATTGCTAAGGGAGTCATTGCCACTGCCATGGTAAATAAAAGGCCGCCGGGGATTTTGAGATTTTGCTGAAAATAGAGATTTTTCCCCGCAAAAATAAAACAAATTGCATAAAACAGGGCGATAAAAAATAGTCCTGCACCACCGAAACTCTCCCAAGCTTCGTTCATAAACCACCCCAGGGCAGAGATAACAATTAATGCCCCAAAATAATAGGCCACATTAGCAAAATTAAAGCGAGGGCGATTAACTTCATCTTCTTGGGGATAACGGGATAAAAAAGCCGTCCATAAATTTTCAGCTTGGCTGGCAGTAATTAGGTTTTGTTGTACCGCCCAATCAAAATCTTCTCTTTCTAGTCTCATAATATTCTCTAGTCCTTAAGCTAAGATGTATTTTAACCGCCTATCCTAAGGATAAGGGAATAGGGCATAGGCGCAGATGTTAAATCCTGTAGTAAAACTTAACATTTACCGATTGCAACATCCGAAATCTGCAAAATAGAGTATAATTCAATCTATATTAACTATTATCGAAGACATCATGATAACTAAATCAGAACTCTATGAACAAGATTTTCAATTATGGCTGATAACAACAATAGGTCAGTTAGAACAAGGAGATTTTCAGGCATTAGATGTATCTCATTTGGTTGAGGAGTTAAAAGAATTGGGTAAATCAGATAAAAATGCCTTGGAAGGAAATTTAATGATTTTGCTGGCTCATTTACTGAAATTAAAAGTACAATCCTCCGCCCCTGAAAGCATGAAATCTAGCTGGTATAGCTCCATTGTCGAACACAGGGAACGAGTTATCGCCTTACTAGAAAACACCCCTTCTTTGAAATCTCATGTAGCAATCGCCATCGATAAAACCTATCCTAAAGGTCGCAAAATTGCCATCAAGGAAAGTAAATTGGCTGACTTTGGAATTGCGATTCCTCCAGAGGAAGCATATCCCTTAGACTGCCCTTTTTCCTTAGAACAGATTCTTGACGAAGATTTCTATGGCTGATAATTCATATTTAATCCATCGGCTAAGACGCTTTCAAAATGCTTCTAAAAAGTCTTCAAATCTCAAAAACTGGGAAGCTATACAAGTCACATCTGTCTCCCGATACTAAGCGATTCGACTGACTTTAAATAGAGCTTACAAGGCAACATCTCAAAAACCGCTGAGAGGTAAGATGAAAGCCACGACAGCATCTCTGGCCTCTCAGCCTATCGCCTGTGGCTGTTAGGTAGTGTCTAGCTAGTGACCAACTTCCAGGCTGAGACTGTTCTGGGGAGCCGCC
>NZ_JASJFF010000630.1:0-3461 GCF_030065435.1 Microcystis sp. M53603_WE2 | reverse complement strand
CTTACCCATAGATAATAAACCAATTCGTCAAGTGCAACAATCGATCGAAGATATTGCCAAACATCTGCGGGCCAAACGTTGGAGTCCGATTAAAAAAGATGTCAAGGATGCCAATTATGCCCTTTCTACCAAAAGCAACGCTATCTTAGATAGTGTTCCCGAGGCAAGTAAAAGCCAAGGAGAGGAATTAATCGAAAAACTGAAAACGGGAGTGGCATCCCTCGATACGGCCGTAGAAGCGAAGGATAAAGAGGCAGTTTGGTCAACCAGACGGGAATTGCTCAATAATATCACCGCTTTAGAAGAATTAATGGTGGTGGGTTTTCCCTTTAACGTTCCCCCGGAATACGCTAACTTGCCGCAATTGCGAGGACGTGCCACCGTAGAGATGCAGACCACCAAAGGGGATTTAACTATCGTTGTCGATGGTTACAGCGCTCCGGTTAATGGGGGTAACTTTGTGGATTTAGTCCAACGGGGTTTTTATGACGGTTTACCCTTCATTCGCAGCGAAGATAATTTCGTTGTCCAAACTGGGGATCCCGTCGGTGCAGAAGAGGGATTTATTGACCCGAAAACTAAGCAATATCGCTCTATTCCCTTAGAAATTTTGATTAAAGGGGAAGAAGAACCAGTTTATGGCAATACTCTCGAAGAATTAGGGATTTACTTACCCAGTCTCGCCTTACCTTTTAACGCTTTCGGTGCATTGGCCTTGGCGCGTCCGGATACTAATCCTAACGGAGGTTCCTCGCAATTCTTTTTCTTTAAATTCGATAATGAATTAACTCCTCCGGGGTTTAATCTCATGGATGGTCGTTATTCGGTTTTTGGCTATTTAGTCGAGGGAAAAGAGGTGTTAGAAGAACTTACCGATAAGGATAAGATTATCACCGCTAAAGTGGTTTATGGCTTAAATAATCTCGTGCAACCTAGCTAGGGTGGGGGTTTTTAACTAGGTCTTGTCAAGGCAAAAAATTAGTCGAGATAGGGGAAGCATCTCAGATTCTGGGTGCTTCCCCCCATACCCCAGAAAAGTGGCAATTATCGGGGTCAATATTCCCCGCTAGTGAAAGCAAGGCACTTAGTAGATGTTACTGTGTTAACGACCATTTAAGTAAAACGTAGGGTGCGTTAGACGGCAGAAATTCCTGCTTTGACTTGAAGGTAAAAATCCGTCTAAGTAAAACGTAGGGTGCGTTAGACGGCAAAAATTACTGCTTTGACTTGAAGGCAACAATCCGTCGTAACGCACCACCTATCATCAACTAAGTAGTAAAACGTAGAAAGTAAAAATCCGTCGTAAAGCACCACCTATCTAAGTAGCCGGTTACAATGAGATCACTTACTTAGTATTTACTAAATACCTAGTTTTTGCAATGTTAGTAAACGTTCTTTACTAAACTCCTCGTACACTGTTTTCAGATGAGTAATATTCTCCTCCTCTGTTTCCAAAGTTTTCCCGTCTTTAACCACTTTTTTGCCTTGACTTGCCAAAATTTGCCAAACAAATTGTACGGCATCTTGGTTAGAGGATTTAGCCAAGAGGAATAATTGTTCTAAACGATTGACCACTACTCCAGTCCCAATCAAAGGAGAAGCTAAAAAGCTTAATTCCTCACTATAGACTGCTTTCGCTTTCACTGCATTATTAAAAGCATCAGTAGATGGTTTCCGTTGTTGGCAAGTTTGCTCATCCACAGCAGGATGAATATAGCCAATACCAGTTAAAATCACGAGAGCTTGGTAAAGACCATTTAAGTTAATATTTGAGGTTTTGGGGTGATTTTGTAGTTGCAGTAAAGTTTGGGGAGATTCCGCCAAAACCTGACAAATTGGCTGATAAATTGCCTCCTGTAACTTAACTTCTCCCACGGGGAACTGCTGCTCGAACTTGATATTTGCGGGATTAACAAGTAGAGCAAACCGGGTTTCTTGTAGTTGTTTAAGCTGTTCTTGGTTGGTTAAACCTAAAGAGCCTCGACTAAAAATATCACGACGGAATTGGCTATTAACGAAGAAATCTCGCACTACTTCCCGATAGATTGGGTCGCTGATTTTTGCTAATTTTTCTTGGGCTGCTGGGGAGAGATTGACCATATCAATATGATCATTAATATGGGCGGAACCCACATATTTAAGTTTAGCATCCTCTAATTCTTTCGCCACTTCATCGAAGTAAAAAGAATTCCATTCCTGATTGAAATACTCGTGAGCTAAATAATAACGATTTTGGTCTTTCAGGCGCTCGTAACGACTTTTTAAAATTGGATTTTGGACAAAATAACTAGCATTAGCTTCTAATAATTCTCCCGTAAAATTAAGAGCCTGTTCAATGCGGGTTAAAATTGACTCGGAACTGTGTTGACCATGACGTAACATTAAAGCTTGCATCGGCATCGCCGCCGACCAACCCGGAAGGGCATTATAGGAGATATAAACTAATCCCCCCACCTTGAGATTGCGGCGAATAAAATCAACTATTGCTTGGCGATTTCTGGCAGTAATCCAGCTATAAATTCCGTGCAGACTGATGAAGTCAAATTGAGGTAAATCTCGCTCTAAAAATTCCTCAAAACTATCATCAAAGAAAAGAATATTCTTCATTCCCGCCTTGGCCGCTAAATCTCTAGCTGTGGCGATATGGCTAGGATTGAAATCATTGGCATAAAATTGGGCGTGGGGATAGGTAGCCGCTAAAATATTCGTGGTAAAACCCTGACCACAGGCCAATTCACAATAGGTAAATTCTTGGCTAGAATCGGGGGGTTGAATCGATTTAATCAGAGTCGCTAAACCTAATTTTAGGGGACTTAACTCGCCGTAAAAGCCGCTAGTGTAGTTAACTTCCGATACATATCCTTCTGTCCAACTCATAGATTTTCCTCAAATATAATGACAATTCCTAAAATTAAGACTTGATTATACAGCAAAAGAGCCATGTCCCCTAGATTTTTGTTGGTGACAGCAAGGAGAAAAAATTATACAATGTCTATTAATACTAGAGTATTAACCGTTTAGCCAAACAATTCGGCAACTGCCAATAAACCCTAGAAGCGAGATTTCTCGTGAAAACTGACAGTCTCTTTTACCAAATCTTCCTGCGTTTTCCGGACAGTTTCTTTGACCTAATCGGACAACCGCAACCGGGAGCAGCAAACTATCAATTCACCTCCCAAGAGGTGAAACAACTCTCTTTCCGTCTCGATGGCTTATTTATGCCACTCAGAGAAGATATTCAGCAACCCCTCTACCTAGTGGAAGTGCAGTTCCAACCAGACGACACCCTCTACTATCGACTTTTTGCGGAATTGTTCCTATTTTTAAAACAATATCAACCACCTCACCCCTGGCAAATTGTCGTCATTTATCCCCATCGTGGGGTGGAACGGGAACAATCCCTACATTTTGGCGAAATCCTCAATTTATCGAGTGTTAGACGCATTTATCTCGATGAATTG
>NZ_JASJFF010000260.1:0-3134 GCF_030065435.1 Microcystis sp. M53603_WE2 | reverse complement strand
CTCTACAGTAGTCAGGAAACCCAACCATAGACCCAAGGAAACCCAACAAAAAGATTCAGACAGATTTAGGTGTTGGCTGTTGGGTTTCGCTTTCCCTGAGAATTGAGAGGTTTTCCTTAACATATTTATTCGCTCAACCCAACCTACAGTTTCGTAGGTTGGGTTGAGGCACGAAACCCAACAATACACCCAAGGAAACCCAACAAAAAGATTCAGACAGATTTAGGTGTTGGGTGTTGGGTTTCTACCGTAGGTTGGGTTGAAGCATGAAACCCAACTATAGACCCAAGGAAACCCAACAAAAAGATTCAGACAGATTTAGGTGTTGGGTGTTGGGTTTCGCTTTCCCTGAGAATTGAGAGGTTTTCTTTAACATATTTATTCGCTCAACCCAACCTACGAAACTACGAAACTCACCCCCCTAATTTTTGTAAAATCTGCAAAATCTGCATCACTTGTTCATAAGCAGCCATATTATTCTGTTGGAGGAATAATATAGCTGCTTGTTGTAGATCAATTTTTACTTTTTCGGGTTGTCCTAATATGGCATATAAACCACCACGACCTAAGTAAGCTTGAGCCAAATTAGGATTAATTTCAATAGCTTTGCTGTAGTCAGAGAGGGCTCAATCGTATTTCTGCAAGTTATAGTAAAGAAGCCCCCGATTGTAGTAAGCTTGAGCATAATTAGGATTAATTCTAATAGCTTGGTTGTAGTCAGCTAAAGCTAAATCGTATTTCTGCAAGTTATAGTAAACAACCCCCCGATTGTTGTAAGCGTCAGCATAATTAGGATTAATGTCAATAGCTTTGCTGTAGTCAGCTAAAGCTAATTCGTATTTCTGCAAGTCAGAGTAAAGATTCCCCCGATTGTAGTAAGCATAAGCATAATTAGGATTAATTTCAATAGCTTTGCTGTAGTCAGCTAAAGCTAAATCGTATTTTTTTTGGAGACGGTAAAGCTCCCCCCGATTGTAGTAAGCATTAGCATAATTAGAATCAAGTTCAATGGCTTTGCTGTAGTCAGCTAAAGCTAATTCGTATTTTTCTTTGTTTTCGTGAAGAATCCCCCGAACGACGTAAAAGTGACTAAAATTTGAATTAAGTTCAATAGCTTTGTTGAGGTCAGCCAAAGCTAAATCATATTTTTGTTGGCGATGGTAAAAAATCCCCCGATAGAAGTAAGCCGAAAAAACATCATCAGAATTAATGTCAATAGCTTTGTTGTAATCAGCTAAAGCTAATTCGTATTTCTGCAAGTCAGAGTAAAGATTCCCCCGACTGGCGTAAGCACCAGCATCATTAGGATTAATGTCAATAGCTTTGTTGTAATCAGCTAAAGCTAATTCGTATTTTTGTTGGCGACGGTAAAGATTCCCACGATTCTCGTAAGCCTTAGCAAAATTACGATTAAGGTCAATAGCTTTGTTGAAGTCAGAGAGGGCTAAATCGTATTTTTGTTGGTAAGAGTAAAGATTACCCCGATTGTTGTAAGCACCAGCATCATTAGGATTAATGTCAATGGCTTTGTTGAAGTCAGCTAAAGCTAAATCGTATTTTTGTTGGAGAAGGTAATTAAGCCCCCGCCCTCTATAATATAAACCATAATTAGGATTAAGTTCAATAGCTTTGTTGTAGTCATCTAAAGCTAAATCGTATTTTTGTTGGGAGGAATAGTGCAACGCTCGAACAGAGTAAGCCATAGCATAATTAGGATTAAGTTCAATAGCTTTGTTATGGTCATCTAAAGCTAATTCGTATTTTTGTTGTAAGAAATAGTACTTCGCTCGAATCACATACCACAAAGCACGAGGAGCGAGATCAATTGCCTGATTAATCGCAGCTAATCCCTCATCATAGCGTTCTAAACTATCTAATACTGACTCTTTCATTATATAGGATTTAGGACTATTGGGAAACAGAGAAATCGCCTGATTAATCACGGTTAATGCTTGCTCATAATTTTCTCTGGCTTCTCTTTCTCTACCAGCACTTTTTGAGAAGCCACCTAAAACGGCATAAACATTACTTTGCAGTTGTAAAATACTACTGTGAAACTCCTTTAAATCTTTCCCTTTAGGTAAGGTATTAATCGCTTGTTGCAAAGCTTCTATAGCTGGTTGATGTTCGCGTAATTGAAATAACGCTAATCCCTTCCCATACCAGGCTAAATAGACATTATCGGGGTCATTTTGCTTAATCGCCTCATCAAAGGCTTTAATTGCTTCCTCAGACCTCCGTAACCGCCATAATTGTCCCCCCCTTTGTATCCAAATATCCGCCTTCGCATTGGTATTAGGGACAATAACACCAGCAATCGCTTGAATAATTTCTTGTTGTTGTTGCGGACTAACTTGGGGTTGAGCAGTGGTTAATAATTGCGGTTTTACCTTCAATCTTTCTTGCAATCCGATAAAAGTGCTAATGGGAATCCCCAAACTAAACCCTAACTGAATTTTCCCCCCCCCTGCTCCTTCTGAACGTCCATGAATCCCTATTACTCTCCCCTGGGAGTCTAAGACTGCACCACCACTCATTCCCCCAAATGTGATGCTAGTATAAACTAATTCATACCCTCCAGTTAAAGAACTGACACTTTTTAATACTGCCCCTTGTTCATTGCTTAAGTCATTTTGGCGGGTTCCTAATAATCCCATTTCTTGATCTTTGATTCTACCTCCACTAAACAACCATTTCGAGGGATTGTCGCCAATTTTGGGGAAGCCTGCCGCAAAAACAAAATCATCGGTATTTGGGTTATAATTCGCTATTTCCGCAACGGGATAATTGTCTCGGCTTTCAAACTGAAAAACTGCTAAATCTACCCCTTCCTGCCGGATGATGGTGCTTTTCTCGATGTTTCGAGTTTTACCGTCCTTGGTGACGACGGTGTAGGTGCGATCGGGACAAGGTTCACTTGCAGCATCTTGACTTTCTTCCTTCTTCTCACATAATACATGGTCTGCGGTTAAAACTGTGTAAATATTCCCTTCTTTAGCGATAATTACGCCACTTCCATTGGCTTTACTGCTACTATCAATCCGCACGGTGAAACCCTTGGCTTTTGTTTCTAATTCGGCGATATAGTCAGTAGGGGCGGTGGTTTCTATATCGGGGTTCACCTGCGGTAGGGG
>NZ_JASJFF010000624.1:0-1149 GCF_030065435.1 Microcystis sp. M53603_WE2 | reverse complement strand
AGATATTGATAGGTCCCGTAGATTTCGCAAGCTTCATCGCCAGCATAGACTTTAAACCAATGGATTTTCCTTTGACCAGCGTAGGCTGTGGCGATCGCTGCATCGATAACTTTTTCGGTTGCAGGCCAGATATCGACCCCCGTACCGTCACCACGAATGAAGGGAATGATCGGATCGTCGGGAACTAGAGGTTTTCCGTCAGAAAAAGTAATTGTCGAGCCTGTTGTCGGTGGGGTGATTTTTTCGTAGCTCACAGTCATGGGCTTCCAGAAACAGTATTTATCTATACGTTGGGAGTCTAGCGCCGTCAATATCTATACTCAGGGATTTTGGGTAATTTCTTAAAGATTCCTTTGCTGGCATCTCCGTCAAAACAACCTAGAGGAAAAGCCTGAAACCGAGACAGAGAGTAGGGTTAAGCCTAGAGCCGCCCGCCCGACGGTCAAATGTGTAGATACTTAGGGTTTGCTGAAAAAGCTTTTCCTGGGGGCAGGGTGTGGGGTGTGGGGTGTGGGGTTTTATCGATTTTCAGGTGGTCAACTACCTAATTTTCAGGGAAAAAGTCCAGGAATTTTCCCCCTGATCACTCCCATTCCAGGACTTTTTGATTGACAAAAAGTCTAAAAGTCTTACCCAACAAGGTTTTTAGATTTATTCAGCAAACCCTAGTTATCGCTGTTCTATCAGTGTTGAGGATTCCCGTGAGCAACAATATAGAACAGCGTTAATCGTGCTTAGTTGTTCTATATTGACGGAACCTTTCATCAGCGATCGCATTTACCAAATCTTAGCCATTACTAATACAAACCCCGGCAATTCTGGATCACCACTAATGGTTTCAGGAGCATTTAAAATCTCCGGTTCTCGATGGGGACGATAAATATAGACTTGGCGATTTTGGCGATCTATTAACCAACCCAATAAAGTACCATTGGCAATATATTCCTCCATCTTTTTCTGCAAACTGGATACTGTATCACTAGCAGAACGTAATTCAATGACAAAATCGGGACAGATGGGGGCAAAAGAGGCTTTTTGTTTTTCTGTTAAAGCATTCCAGCGTTCTAATTTAATCCAAGCAGCATCGGGTGAACGAGTCGCACCATTGGGCAGCGTAAAACCCGCACTAGAATCAAACCCAAGCCCCGT
>NZ_JASJFF010000261.1:0-1319 GCF_030065435.1 Microcystis sp. M53603_WE2 | reverse complement strand
TGGGATAATGCAGCCTAATCAGTGATCAGTGATCAGGAGTCGGGAGTCAGGAGATTATTTTTTTTATTCTTCCCAACACCCCATCACCCCATCACCCCATCTTCCCACACCCCACACCCAATCCTACTGAGGGGGTGCAGTTAGGGTGATTTCGCCAATTTGGCCAGCTTTACCCATTAATTGGGCAGGTTTTTGGTTAAGAGAGATTTTAACACCGCCAGCATTGCCCGATCGAATATTTAAACTCTTTTGGGCTGTCCAAGTTCGTTTAGTCCCAGGTTGGAGAGTGCCTTCATGGACTTTTTTGCCATCGGCAATTACCCGTACCCAAGCGGCCTGTTCAATAGTTACCTGGGCTGAGAGGGGAACTTTTGGCTGAGGAGAAGGGGAAGGAGAGGCTATCGGTGCGGGAGGGACTACCGGCGCGGGGGAAACCACGGGGGAAGGAGAGGGAGTAAGGGCAGGGGGGTTAGAGAGAGGGGGACGGAGGAAAAGATAGCCAATACCACAAAATATGCCCGCCAGCAAGCCTAGCCAGAGATACATCCCGAAAAAGGTTGATTTAGCCGGTTGGGGGCCAGTTTCCGGGGCTGGTTTTTCTGGTTTCACCGGTTCCACTTTTGGGGCAGCGGGTTCAGCCTTGGGGAGAGGGGTAACTTTTGTGGGCAGTGTTTTCGGGATAGTTACCTCTTGAGCTAATTGTTCCGCACTAGGAGACAAGCGATCGGCTAAAGCTTTACCATCAATTTTTAGAGCATCACCGTAGCGTTTGATAAATCCCTTGACATAAATTAATTCTGGTAATTTCTCCCAATTCCCCGTTTCCAACGCTTCTAGCATCGGCAATCTAATCATCGTCAGGGCGGCGATATCGTCTATGCTCAGGCAGCTTTCTTCTCGTTTTTGACGTAAATAAGTCCCGATTTCCTTGATTTGTTCGGCTTGTAGGGGACTGAGTTGACTCATAATTCCAGTCATCGAAAATTTGGGTCTGAAACCCCGTCGTTCTACGACGGCTTTACTGTTAAATATTAGCGCATTTACACGATATATGCTAGAGTGCGAGATATGGAAAAGGCCTACTCGTTCCGATTTTACCCCACACCCGAACAAGAGTCGCTATTGCGGCGCACTTTGGGCTATGTAAGATTGGTTTACAATAAGGCACTCCATCTCAGAACACAAGCTTGGTACGAAAGACAAGAAAGAGTAGGCTACGCTCAAACTTCTTCAATGCTAACCGATTGGAAAAAGCAAGAAGAATTAGACTTTCTCAATGAAGTAAGCTGTGTACCTTTACCACAAGGGTTAAGACACCT
>NZ_JASJFF010001399.1:0-1284 GCF_030065435.1 Microcystis sp. M53603_WE2 | reverse complement strand
GAATATGCAGGATAGGGCGATCAATTTTTTTTCCTTTCGGGTACAAAAGGAAAAAGCGCGGCAATCGGCATCGCTTTGTTATCATTTAGTGAAAAATACTTGTTTTTTTTGATGCAATATGGTAAGCAAATCCCCGACGATTACTGATGCGGAATTAATTCGCCTCAGTTGTCAGAACCCGGAATTAGGCTTTGAACGCAATGCAGATGGAACGTTAGTCACTATGCCCCCGATCGGAAGTATTTCAGCGAATCGAGAACTGAAAGCCGGCGCTCGCCTGCTCTACTGGGTCGAACAGAACGGGTTAGGAGAGGTATTTAGTTCTAGCGGCGGTTTTAAACTGGCCAATAGCGCGGTACGCTCTCCCGATGTGGCTTTCGTGGCGAGAGAACGTTTACCGTCCGGTTGGCAGGAAAGGGAGGATGAATTTCTCGATCTCGCGCCGGATTTCGTGATCGAGATCCGTTCTAAAACCGATAGTTTATCCAAGTTAAAGCGGAAAATGGAGGAGTATCGGGAGAACGGGGTGAAGTTAGGATGGTTGATCGATCGCCACAATAAACAGGCTTTCGTCTACCGTCAGGACGGGACGATTACCTGTTATCCCGAGAACGCGATTTTAAGCGGGGAAGATGTGGTTCCGGGGTTCACCCTAGCGCTAGAAATCTTGCTGTAAGATCGATCGCTTTTTTCGGGGTGAGATTCAAAATCGATCGAGTATCTAGACCGCGCCTAATTGCCGTAGGAATTGCAGGGCTTTTTCGCGTGCTGGCGCGTTCCCTTGCTGGCGGAACAGTTCGGCGGCTTGTCGGAAATCCTCGATCGCTTTTTCCTTGTCTAGCCGATAGACGTAAGGAACCCCAACAATAGACCCAAGGAAACTACCGTAGGTTGGGTTGACGTAAGGAAACCCAACAAAAAGATTCAGACGGATTTAGGTGTTGGCTGTTGGGTTTCGCTTTTCCTGAGAATTGAGAGATTTTCTTTAACCTAAGTAGCTGGTTATAATTAAATTAAAAATGGATTTTAGGTTCGATCCCCCCTGCCCCCCTTGATAAGGGGGGTGCCGATAGGCGGGGGGAGCCCCCCTGCCCCCCTTGATAAGGGGGGTGCCGATAGGCGGGGGGAGCCCCCTTGCCCCCCTTGATAAGGGGGGTGCCGATAGGCGGGGGGAGCCCCCCTGCCCCCCTTGATAAGCTGTCCTTTAGTCACATCTTTCTTAACATTTCAAACCTTTGTAGCACAAGGCTTTCAAGACTCGGTTAACAATTTGTAATATTCCTT
>NZ_JASJFF010000809.1:0-1353 GCF_030065435.1 Microcystis sp. M53603_WE2 | reverse complement strand
GCGGCGATTCCTAAACCTCACGATTTAAGTTTCTGCTTCCACCACCGTCGCATACCACAGTTAAAAAACCATGTACTGTCTTACACAGAGTCCACAGACTTTCGCCCCATTTCAGAAGCCCGATTCCCTGTGTCCCACGGTACGTTGACCGCCTATAGCTTCTTGTACTTGTTGCGCGCGACTTTTTACCCAGCCAAGCTTTTCTGGTCGGAACCCCCTAAGCCGAGTTTTCAAGGTGCTGCGCCGTCCACTTGGTTTTCGAGACTGGCCTTTTAATTCTAACGTAAAGCCAACCTAGAACGGCGGGGTTTCAGACGCAAATTTTCGATGATCGAGAATGGCTTTAGCTTGAATTAAAGCCGATCGCACTTGTTCAAAACCTGTGCCACCATAGCTATTACGGGCCGCTACCACCTGACGAGGAGCGATCGCGTCGTAGATATCGGCCTCAAAAGCCGGATGTAATTCTTGCCATTCCGTCAGGGTTAAATCTTTCAATAACTTACCCGCTGCCAAACTGCTTTTAACGACTTTCCCGACTAAATTATAAGCTTCTCGGAAGGGAATTCCCTTACTGGCTAAATAATCCGCCACATCCGTCGCATTAGAAAAATCTTCCGCCACCGCATTAGCTAATCGGTCGGTTTTAAATTGAATTCCGGTGGCTAAAAGTACCGTCATCGCTTGCAAACAAATCCGCACGGTTTTAACGCCATCAAATAACGCTTCCTTGTCCTCCTGCAAGTCTTTGTTATAAGCTAGGGGTAAACCCTTCATTAAGGTCAATAACGCCTGTAAATGCCCAAAAACCCGCCCTGTTTTGCCGCGCACCAATTCGGGAACGTCGGGATTTTTTTTCTGGGGCATAATGCTAGATCCCGTGGCACAACTATCGGTGAGAGTGATAAAACTAAATTCTTGGGAAGACCAGAGAATCATTTCTTCGCTCAAACGGCTCAGGTGGACCATAATCAGACTAGCGGCCGTCATGAATTCAATGGCAAAATCTCGATCGCTAACTCCATCAAGACTATTGTTATACACCTGCTCAAAATCGAGTAAATTGGCACTGTAATGACGATCAATCGGAAAAGTCGTCCCTGCTAAAGCACCACATCCTAGGGGCGAAATATTAGTCCTGGCGCGAATTTCCCCCAATCTTTGGTGATCCCGTTCGGCCATTTGAAAATAAGCTAAGAGATGATGGGCTAAACTAATCGGTTGAGCGCGCTGCAGGTGGGTATAACCGGGGATCAGGGTTTCCAGATGGTTTTCAGCGTGATTGACTAAAGCTTGCTGAAAATTGCGAATTTCTTGCCTAATATCATCGATTTGTTGTCTAAGATACAGACG
>NZ_JASJFF010000284.1:0-1955 GCF_030065435.1 Microcystis sp. M53603_WE2 | reverse complement strand
CCAACATCTCTATCATTGGCTCCAGCTACATCAAATTTTCCCAAAAAATATAGAAGAGCTAATGCAAATTAGCCGCTATCGGTTGAAGGATTACATCAAAGGACAAAGAGCTATATCGCTTGCCCTATCTACCTTCTAGCTCGCTTGTCCCCCTCTCAGAACTTTTCTACGATAATAGACCTCTTGCATAAATCCGAAAACAAACGATAGAAACAATAATAGGAGGGACTTTCAGTTAATTATTTATTAGTAGTTGATAATCTTCAAAAATGTTGCTGTACAAGGATCAACTTAAGACTTTTGCAAGAGGTCTAATGAGTGACAAAAACAAAGTGTAACCGCACGCTAAAAACACTATGAGAGCCTTTTCTGGGTTTCATATTGACAACCTATTAGAGCATCAATTTTGTTTTGAGGGATAAAAAAAGAGGGATCTTCGGTTTGTGTTATGCAATGGACGGGGGTTATAAGGGATGGAACCCTTATATAGAAAGTCATTTAGCGATTTTTGTCAATTGTTTTTTATCTAGAGCGAACTAATCAATTAAGTCTTTTACCAGATAAGGATTTAGTCGCTCTATGCCCCCCTATCAAACCATAACAAGTAACGAAGAGCCAAAAAAGAGCTAATCTGGAAGAAGTTATCCAACTTCAGACAAAAAAATGCCGAAGAAAAAATATATTGTAGAGCTAACAGACTCCGAAAGAACTGAACTCGAGCAGCTAACCAAGAAAGGAAAAATAGCAGCTTACAAAATGAACCATGCCAGAATACTACTTTTAGCAGATGTCAATCAACAGGAAGGTGGTTGGACTGACTCGAAAATTAGTGAAGCCTTAAATGTTGCTCAAGCCACCATTGAGAGAGTACGACAAAGATTTGTCGAGTCAGGAATTGAATCATCATTAACTCGAAAAAAGCCAGAACATCGCCGTGCCAAAATTATCGATGGGGAAAAGGAAGCAGCTCTGATTGCCATCGCTTGTAGTGAAACACCAACGGGACGAGCAAAATGGACACTTCAAATGCTGGCAGATAAAATGGTCGAACTTGAATATGTGGAAAAAATATCACGAGAAACCATCAGAAAAACCTTAAAAAAAATGAATTGAAACCATGGCTGAATCAATCATGGGTCATTCCCCCAAAAGAATCAGCGGAGTTTGTCTGTGCCATGGAAGATGTCTTGGATATTTATCATAGTGAGTATGACCAGCAAAATCCCTGGCTGTGTTTTGATGAGAGTTGTCAACAATTAGTCAAAGAAACAAAAGAGAAAATACCAGCCGAACCGAGAGAACCAGAAAGGTATGACTATCAATATGAGCGTAATGGTGTAGCCAATATGTTTATGTTTTTTGAACCATTACAAGGTGGGCGACATGTAGAAGTTACACAACAAAGGACGGCGAGCGATTATGCACACCAAATGAAATATTTGGTTGATGAGCGTTATCCGGATGCCCAGAAAATTAGAGTAATTCAAGACAACTTAAATACTCATGTAAAAGCCTCATTATATAAAGCCTTTGAACCGGAAGAGGCCAAGAGAATTTTAGATAAACTCGAATTTCATTACACTCCCAAACATGGCAGCTGGTTAAATATGGCAGAAATTGAGTTGAGCGTTTTGAATCGTCAATGTCTCGATCGTCGTATCCCAGACATGGATAGTTTAAAACAAGAAATTAAGGTCTGGGAAGAAAATCGAAATGAAAAGTCAAATTCAGTTGACTGGAGATTTACTACTGCTGATGCTCGTATTAAATTAAAAAAACTCTATCCCTCAATTCAAACTTGACAGACTACTATATCTGTAGGCTATACTAAAAGTATAACTTTCCTAGGTCGATCAGTTATGGCTATCAAGAGAATTACTTTTCGTCTTGATCCAAACCAAACACAAAATAACAAGCTTCATTACAGTCAAAAGCTACACTGCTCTCTTTATAAT
>NZ_JASJFF010001153.1:0-1154 GCF_030065435.1 Microcystis sp. M53603_WE2 | reverse complement strand
ACCGGTGATCAGATTAAATAAAGTCGTTTTTCCCGCCCCATTGGGTCCAATTAAGCCAAAAATCTCGTTTTTTTGTACCTGAAAGGAAACCCCATCGACAGCGACTAATCCCCCAAATCGACGGGTGGCTCCCCGCACTTCTAATAAATTTGCTTGCATCCTTGTTAATAGGTTAAATTAGTCGATTTTACTCGATCAAGACGATTGCAAGTAAGCATTGCACCGACCAACCAAAAAAAGATATTTCTCAGGAGATTTACCCTGAAAGAATCAGTTGTAGAGATTTATCGGGCAATTATTTTGATCAGGAAATATTCTACACAATCCCCACCAGATAAGCAAGACGGCTCACCACTACTAGCGAATCACTACCCATAACGAAAAACTGCCATAATTGCAGAAATGTCCTCATCTAGCCAAAAGGCGATCGCTATTGATGAAAAATGACGCTAAAATTATCGATCTCGTCATCCGGCTGTTTTTTCTCGGCCTGTTGTTATTTGCCGGTTTTACCCTGCTGCGTCCCTTCCTAACCATGATCCTCTGGGGAGCAATTCTAGCGATCGCTTGGTATCCGATCTTTCTCTGGTTAAAAAAGCTGCTCGCGGGCCGGGCGAAACTGGCCGCAGTTCTCCTCACCCTACTTTGTCTAGGGATTATTATCGGTCCGGTGAGTGGCATTGCAGCGGTTCTGGCGGGTAATCTGCGAACGATGGCCGAATATATCGATACCGGTGCGGCGGTGATTCCCCCTCCCCCCGCCGATGTGGCCACCTGGCCGCTGGTCGGCGAAAGGATTGCCAGTCTCTGGCAGCAGGCATCAAATAACACGGGTCAATTTCTTCAGCGCTTCGAGCCGCAATTAAAAGAACTGGGGAAAATCTCCCTTTCCCTAGCCACCAGTACCGGTCTGACGGTGCTGAAATTTATCGCCTCGATTCTGATTGCGGCAGCCCTCACCCTCTCGGCTAAAAATCTGACTCACCTGATGAACCGGTTAGCGGAAAAGATCGCCCCGGGTAGAGGCATCGCGCTGGCCAGTCTAACCGCCTCCACCGTCCGCAATGTTAGCCGCGGTATTATTGGCGTTGCCATTATCCAGAGTCTTTTGATCGGCATCGGTTTAGTGACGGTGGGAACGCCTGCGGCCGGTT
>NZ_JASJFF010000813.1:0-1330 GCF_030065435.1 Microcystis sp. M53603_WE2 | reverse complement strand
GTCGTCGCTAAAGATTCGATCAGATTACTGAATATCTGGAGATTATTGCCGATGATCTGCCCGGAGAAATTTTTCTTGACCTCCACCGAGAAAAGGTCTTCCCAGTGCCAACGGGTCGAGCGCTCTGTGGCGGTAGATTTGACGGTACGAATACCGGTTAAAATCTCGATCAGGTAACTGCTTTCTTTAGCGATCGCCTGAAAAATATCCCGGGATATTCGCTGGAGAAAAGGGGTAGAAATTAACGCAAGGAAAAAGAACGGTGGCACGATCGCCAAACTGATGAGGGCTAATTGCCAGCTATAGCGGAACATCACCGCCACATACACGAAAACCGTTAATAAGTCAAGTAAAATCGAGAGAGCTTCCCCAGAGAGAAAACGCTGGATCTTGCGATTTTCCCCGATGCGGGAAATAATATCGCCCACATAGCGGGACTCGAAATAACCGAGGGGCAGGCTGAGAGTATGACGGATAAAACCGGTGATTAATGCCGTATCAATGCGATTAGCGGTGTGATCGAGAAGATACGCGCGTAAACCAGTAATTGCCACCCGAAAAACCCCGAAAATTAGCGCACCGATACCCATCGCCCAAAGGGTGGTTAACGAACCCTGCACGATCACTCGATCGAGGATTAACTGGGTGAAAATCGGCGTAATTAAGCCGAATATTTGGATAAAAAGCGAGGCGACGAAAATTTCCAGCAGCACGAACCAATGGGGTTCCAGTAAGCGATAAAACTGCCAGAGTGAGGCTTTATCCTCTTTCGTGTCCCGGAATTTCTGGTTCGGTTGCAGCAGAAGGGTGAATCCCGTCCATTTACTGGCGAATTCGGCACGACTTAGGGTTAATTGCCCGATCGCCGGATCGCCAATAATCACCTGTTTGGCGGTAATTTTCCAGATAACAACGAAGTGTTTGCCTTCCCAGTGAGCGATCGCCGGTAGGGGTTGTTTAACTAATCCCTCTAGGGTCGCTTTTACCGGACGGGTGGAGAGGCCGATATTTTCCGCCGCCGTGATCAGTCCCTTCAGCGATGCCCCGTCGCGGTTGACGTTGGCCAGTTCCCGGAGACGGTTGACGCTGATTCTTTTGCCCCAATAACGGGCGATCATGACTAAACCGGCCGCCCCGCAATCGGAGGCGGACTGTTGCTCGAAGAAGGGATAACGGCGGAGGGATTGCCCGATCCAGTGACCTAACCGCTGCGCCGGAGAGGGGAAATAGGCTCGATCGCTTTTTTTGTCCGTTTCTTCTGTCTTCGTCCCAAGAAGTTGGTCAATTTCCCGCGCCCGTTGTAGTAATGTTTTTTTCAGGGCGGGGTGTT
>NZ_JASJFF010000171.1:0-2749 GCF_030065435.1 Microcystis sp. M53603_WE2 | reverse complement strand
TAAATCCTTATCTGGCAAGAGACTTAATTGATTAGTTCGCTCTAGATCAAAAATAATTGACAAAAATCGCCAAATGCCTTTCTATATAAGGGTTCCATCCCTTATAACCCCCGTCCATTGCATAACAAAAACCGAAGAACCAGATTCCGTCTGCAAATCAGGTGGATGCCAACCAGCTTTAACCCAATTTTTACGCACAATAACAGCCAGATTACTATTTAATCTTAAAGCTACAATTGTTGCTCGACCACAAGCCGTTACTCCCATAATTTCCGTTCCCTCTTGAGTCCAAGTACAATGTTCTTGCCATTTTTGAAGGCGAGGATTAAATAAGGAAACCAACACCTCATATTTGGGATCAATAGCCTCAGTTTGAATCCATTTATATTGATTACATAATTCACAAGCTAAACATAAATTATCTTCTGTATTAGCACCACCTTTAGCTAAAGGTTGGATATGATCAATTTGTAATCTCCTCATAATATAATCTTGGTGAATTAGGCAATATTCACAGCGATTTCCTGCCCGTTGTTTAACTTTTTGGCGTAAGGTTTCTATGAGAAAACTCATGGTATTAAAGGCTCTCTCAAACCTCGTTTAACGGCTTCAGCTAAGGCTATTGACTTTCTTAATTGTCCCATTTGGTAAATTGAGATTAAAACTAATAATTCATAGCCTTCGGCTTCGGTTAAGCCCGTATTTTTTCCCTTAGCTTGTAACTCTCCCAAGCGTTGATTTTGAACAGCATCCATTTTTGAATTAGCTAATTCAATAATTTCGGAATCTAAAAGATGGGAAACTTCAAGATGATTGCCCACAGCTGAGAGATTATTAAAGGTAGGCAAAATGATTTCTAAGGTATCAATTAAAACCTCTGATAACTCTCGTTCTGTAGCCTTTCCTAAACATTGGGCTGATTCAACTAAACTGACGGGTAAATCAATAGTAATTTGAGTCATTTGTCTAAGGAGTATTGAACTAATTGTGCAGCGAAGTGATCGCAATCGCATTACCATCACGAGAGACGGTAGCGGTATTTTCCTGTTGGACAGGAGCAGCATTGCGGGGTGTCAGTTTTTTAGTTTTCATGGGGTAAGTCCTCCAATCATTTTGATCTGCTCTCTTTATACCTAATTTTGTCTCAGATTCAAAAGTTTTATTCTGAGTTTTTATCTATCTTTGTTATAGTTTTTTATCTCTGTTCAATGTTATTACAGTTTTTCTGTTTAAATTTCCCGAAGAAAAAAAAAAACACCAGATGCTATTGGGGAGCAGGGAAGAATGATACCCTTAGATGGATGCGATCGCTTTCTTAATCAACATCAAACATAGCATCTAAATCTCTATATCCATTCACGACTCTTGCGATTTCAATTCCGTTTTCAAGAGGAAAATAAAAGATTAGATAATCTTCTACAGGAAAACTTCGTAAGCTAGGGATTAACTCATCGCGCCTACGTCCCAGATTGGGGAATTTAGCTAATTTTTTACAAGCCTGTTGGATTTTTTCTTTTAAAATTCTAGCAGCTTGCGGATTTTTCCCAGCCAAGTAACTATTAACTTGCTTTAAATCCAATCTAGCTGAGGGTGAGAAAATATCTTGGTTCTTCGTTACTTGGTATGGTTCGATAGGGGGGCATAAATCGACTAAATCCTTATCTGGCAAGAGACTTAATTGATTAGTTCGCTCTAGAGCAAAAACAATTGACAAAAATCGCATCAATGTCCTTCTCTATAAGGGTTTCATCCCTTATAACTCCGTCCATTGCATAACAATTACCGAAGAACCAAATAATCTTTGACATTATTTCTGACTCATTGGGAAAACTTTAGCCTCTATTTGTTGTAAATCTTCTTCTAATTCTGAAAAAACCTCTTCGCCATTAATTCCTTCCTGTCGTCTTAATTCCTCAACGCCAATCATAACTTCCCGTTTCAATTCTTCAAATCTTCCTCGGTAAATTCTGTCTCTTTCTGCCAATAAACGCAATCCCTCTTGAATAACGGCTAAATCATCTTGATATTTTCCTGTTTTAATTTGTTGAGCAATCAAATCTTCTATTTCCGGTGTCAGTTGGATAGTGTTCATCGCTTCTCCATAATTACTTTTATATCATCCTAGCTGAGTATTATAGCGCAGACTTTTTAGCATCTTATAATTTTAACAGATTTTGGACAGACTGCGAGATAGACGGGTTCATCTCCCTGAACCTAAATCTTCTAGCACTCGTGAGCCGGAAAAGGGAGACAGCAGAAGAGCAAAAGCAAAAACCCGTACTCCCTTGCTCCCCCTCTCCCCTGCTCCCCGCTTCTTCACCCCCCGAAGCAATCTCTCAAAAGTTTTAATTGTTCTGATTAGTAATAAATTGACGAACAATCTCAACTCTTAGATTTAATTCCCGTGCAATTTGTTCTTCATTAAGTCCCCACCTAACCAGAAGGGGAATTGTTTCTAATTTCGGCTCTTCGGGACTTGGTATGGTTCGATATGGGGGCATAAATCGACTAAATCCTTATCTGGCAAGAGATTTAATTGATTAGTTCGCTCTAGATCGCAAACAATTGACAAAAATTGCGGTAATGTCTGTCTCTATAAGGGTTTCATTCCTTATAACCCCCATCCATGGCATAACACAAACCGAAGAGCCCTAATTTCCCTTCAAGCTTCCCTTCAAGTTTCCCTTCAAGTTTACGGTTCTTCGTTACTTGGTATGGTTCGATAGGGGGGCATAAATCGACTAAATCC